>NZ_VDDC01000005.1:0-193723 GCF_006239215.1 Paracoccus haeundaensis | reverse complement strand
ATAACACCCGCACAGAAACTGAAAATGGCTGCGTGAGTTCTACGACCAAACCCCGTTAAAACGGGGAGGATTACCCTGTGACAGAACTGGAAAGAGCAATGCATGCTGCCAATTTCGATGGTGAAATGCCTGCCCTTGATGCCGGAGAGCTTGATCTCTGGATACACGCTCTACAGCGAAATGATGTTTGGTTTCTTTGCGGCCCTGATCGCGCCAGCATGAAGTTCGGGTGTCAGGCAGGTCAAAAAGACAAACTGGTCTCCTTGGAGCAAGCGCTTTCAAGGCTGAATATCGGCGCCGCCAATCTCAAGGCACACTACCAGGAACGCTGGCTTAGTGATGTTAAGGTAAAGTTCACGCTCGGATTGCACTAATTAGCTTCTGATCTTGGTCGCAACTCAACAAAAACTCGCCTGAAAGGACGTCGCGGTCAGCGAGACATGCGCGTCCAGCGGCGGGTGCAGCTCAAACGCTTTCGGCTCGCGCGCGAAGTTCCAGAGCCGGAACAGGGACCATTCCGAACGCCGCTCCTCGGCTACGTCCAGCTCGTTGCGGCTGATGTGGAAAGGGGTGCGTTCCCAGCCATTCGTCGTCTTCACCTCGATCAGGCGCGGACGGCCATCCGGCGCGAAGCTGGCGATATCGTAGCCGGCACCATCGCCATCCTCCTCTGACACCCACCGGACCTTGCGCGCAAGATCATCGCGGCCCGCTGATTTCAGGGCTGCACGTTCATGCGCCAGGACGCGCTCCTCACCGGCCCGGCCGAGGGCGCGGTTTCGTTCGTCTCTCGCCGCGACATCGAATTTGCGGGCGATGTGCAGCATCTGCTCCAGTTCCTGTGGCGGCGGCTGGTTCGACAACGTGGGCGGCGGCCCGATCCAGATCGGCCGCGCCTCCGCGAGGCCAGTCGGCGCTCCTGCACCCGAATGGCGGCCGAGCCAAGCCGGGTTCAGCGCCAGCCAACGCGTCACGGCATCCACCAGCGTCATCTGGAAATTGAAGGCGGGCTTGTAGCCCGGGATCCAGTCCTCACCCAGCCCCTTCATCACGGCGCTGATGTTCTGGTGCTTGAACTCGACCGATCCCTCGGACCGATCATTCAACAACGGTAGAAGCCCGCGCCGGTGCTCGGCCTTTTTGTAGGGGCGGCCAGAGACGTCGTTGGCCAGCATCGCGAAGTAATCCGCAACGATCAGGTCGTTCTCTTGATCTGTCCAAGGCTCGTTCGAGATTGCGCCAGGCTAGGGGCCGAAACTGCGTTTGTCATCAGAGACTTCGCGCAAAACTCCCAAGACATACCAACTACAACGCCGCCCGTGTCGCGTCGCCATCTGCTTTGAGACAAGCCGGGACCAGTGAAACAAGGGCGCAGCGCGACCTCATCAGATTACTGAAATATATGGTGATTTATTACCCGTCTCGCCGAGAGTGAGGGGCGGGTGGAAAGAGACGGTGGGCGTTCGGAGACCGATCTCGCGCGGTTGGGCCGTCTCCGAAGGACGGATGGCTCCTACAAACCCCTTTGGCACATAAAGAAAAAGGCCCCGCGAGGGACCTGTTTTCGGGTTTGCAATGTGCAAGTGGCGGAGCGAGAGGGATTCGTTCAGTCTTTTATATAATTGTTTTGATTGAATATCGTTAGATATGGTGTCTCAAATAGTGAACCAGAAGGTGAACCAAAGTTAGCAGTATGAGCTCTAAATCCTGTCGACCTCCATCGTCTGTGGTTTTCGCCGGCCTTGATCCTGCGGGCCTACTGTTCCGCTGATTTTGTACGCGGATTTCGTCGGTTTTGTTGACCGGCCGTACTTGACGCAAGAAGCCGCCTTCTGGGACAGCTCTCAAGCGATTACTTTTTGAGATATAGAACTGGCTACGGCGACATTTGACCCTGCGGCCTTCAGGTTATGAGGCGGACCAAAAGGAGACCACCGGGCCCATAAATTTCAACCACTTACGCGCCAACTCGTTGATCTCCCTTGATTACCTCGCCGCTCTAAGCCGCAGTCAACGGATGCGATTGCAGCCCAAACCGTGAACGACGTAGGTCGGCCGGTTGACCTATTGTTGACCCGTGATGACCCTCACCTCAACTTCGCCCCTAGCTGATCTTCTTGTCGATGAAGCCCAACGTCGATGCATTCTCTAAAAGCGTCCGAACCTTGCTCCGATCCAGTCCATTCGGCACATCGGCATCGATCTCGAGCTTAAGTGTCACCTCGCTGCCGGGAAGCACGGTAAGCTGTTCGATGATTGCCTCCACAATCTGCCGCATTTCGTGTGCAGGCCGATCTGCCGAGATCATGACGGTCCCCATGAACCGAGTAGGATCGCGTTCAGGCTGCACGACAGCTGCCGTTGGCTTTAGGCCGGTCTGTTCTGCCGCAGCTTTCGCGGGTGTTTGCACCGGTTCCGATGGTGCAGCAGCGGCCGCTGCGGTTTCAAGCGTCTGCTTTTCCGCCACCTCTGGCTTCACGATCACACTGTCAGAGTCTATGACCACCGGGGCGTTCGCGGCATTCTGCAGGACCAAGCCAATGTAGCGGCCGCTCTTTTCGTCCCATCGTTCCGCATAGGCGAATGGACCGGGCACCATAGCGCCGACGGCCGCGCGCACGGCCTTGATCAGGACGTTCCGATCCTTGACCCGCGGCAGGTAGATGTAGCGATTCAGGTATTCCCAGAGATCCCTGAGCGACAGGTGGCCTTTCCCATTCCAAATGTACTTCTGCAGTTCGCGGTCTAGTCGGGCGGGACCAAGCTCCGGCAGCAGGCCCTCGTCGCTGGCCAGCTTCTTGCTGGCACGGGAAAGAAGGCCATCCTGCGCGGGAACCTTGGACGCAATCCACTCGACATCGGCCTGCGCGCCATCCTGCATCGGATACAGGAGGTAGCACCAGGTCTCCTTGAGCCGCGTCTTCACAGTCTCGCTCGCCTCGGCAACCTTTGCCTTGGCAAGCGCGCTGTCTCGCTGCGTCAGGTTCAGCCGATCCGTATCTTTGACGATCCCTGCCCAAGCTAAGGACGAACGCATCGCCTCCTTCAGCCCATCAAGCTGACGCGACTCCGCCGCGAGGAAAACAAGCATATTGCGATAGACCCGCGGCGTGGAACCCCGCTGGAGGAGGATATCTTTGGCCTCGGCCATCGCATCGGAGTTCTCGCGCCCGGTATGCGGATGGGCCACGCCAAGCACAACGGCACGAACGCCACCGGCTTCGTCGGGGACGTCAGCGGAACTGCTGGGCGCGACCTGCACAGTGTCGAAGTGCCCGCGGTCGCCCAAACCGTTGATGTAGGTCGCCAGCGCCTTGTCGATTTCCAGAAGGACCAGCGGCTCTTCGATTTGTCCGGCCCGATCTGCCGCGAGCCGATTGAGGCTGGCTGACATCGAGTACCAGTATCGGCCAAGATCGCCATGCATGAACCTGGCGTTGTTCGCGAGGCGGCGGAGGGCATCGCCGAAGATGGCAGGACGTTCACCGGGCTGAACCACGCCCAGATTGATCTGGCGATCATCGAGGCCTTTGTTGTCTTGCCCATGGGTCGGAGCGGTTCCCATGAAGATCGCCCGCGCGACCCGACGCGTGGCCGAGTAGCGGTTGAGGTTCGGGGCCGACTGGTCGATCCGGTAGGGCGTCGAGTTCGGCCCATCGACATCGCCAGCGATGATCGACTGCCATGACACGTCGAGGTAATGCAGCAACTCCGGTTCGACGCGCGCCGAGCTAATGGACACGCTTCCCGGCATGATCATCACCGAGGGGTCATTGTTCATCCACAACTCGTGGATCACCTGCGCCATCAGACGCAGAACGCCACGGGTGCGCTGGAACTTCTCGAGCGAACCCCAGCTAGTGTAGAGCTGATCGAACAGCTCCGGATGGATCGGATACGCCTTCTCAAGCTTCCGGCGGTAATCCTCGCCCTCGCAGTTCTGCGGGAACTCGTTCGGGCTGTCGCGATACATCTTCGCGAACTGCTTCAGCGTGTTGTCGCGGTGATGGAACTTGTCGCCCGGGATTTCCTTGAACAGCCGCCGTCGGACGATCTCGTAGCTTTCCTCTTGGTCAGCCGGGCGCCAGCCGGTCTCGACCCGGCTGAAAGTCTGCTTCAGACGCGAAAGCGCCTCTTGGCCCCCTTCTCCGCCGACCTCGATCTGCGAAGCGGGCAGCGATGCCACGAGAAGTGTGCCCGGGCTGGCTTTCACCGCCTCGGTCAGCGACTGCACGAACGACAGGTTCGAGTCGAACGACCCCGAGGGCAGTCCCTCAACCTTGTAGATCTGGCGCAGGTAGGCGACCCACTCGTCGATCAGGATAAGGGATGGAGCGCATTGCCGGAACAGTTCCTCCAGCAAGTTCGACCCCGGCGCGATGCCGTTGGCGTCGTTTTCGGCCACCAGCGCATAGCCCGCCTCGCCCCCAAGCTGGAACGCCAGTTCCCCCCAGGTCGTGCGGATCGGCCGCCCGTAATCCTTCTGGCGCTTGGCCGCGTCCGAGGGGCCATAGGACGTGCCCACCAGCACCGCCCGGTTCACCTTGCCCGACACGGTCAGCCCTTCGCGCGACAGAAGCTGGTCGAGCCCCGGCAAATCCTCGACCGGCGTGCCCCCCGCCATGTGGTATAGCGCCAGCATCGAGTGGGTCTTGCCGCCGCCGAAGTTCGTCTGCAACTCGACCACCGGATCGCCGCCGGTGCCCGACAGCCGCTTCGCTGCGCCGATCAGCAGCGTCGACAGGCCCGAGGTCAGATAGGTGCGCGAGAAGAACTCGGTCGGGTTGCGGTACTCCGACGGCGCGCTGCCGTTGTGCACCTTGGCCAGGTCGGCCGCGAACTCTGCCTGCTGGAACTCGCCGGTCGCCACGTCCCGGTGCGGCTCAACCACCTCGCGCCAAGGCAGCAGCCCAGCCACCGTTTCGACCGAGATGTCGGACCGCTGGCTTTTCTTCCGCTCCTCGTTGCGCTGCAATTCGGTGAACTTGGTGCGCAGGATCGTGTCGCGCATCTTGCCCAGCTGGTCGGCCACGTCCGAGGCGCTGATCGCCTCCATCAGCCGCCGCATGCTGTCCAGCGCGCGTTCGGCATCGTCATAAGTAAAGGTCTCGTTGTGCGACAGCTTGTTGCGCACATCGACCAGCTCGTTGACGATCGACCGCTCGGCCCGACCCAGAACGGTCTTGAACGCCTCCATCCAGAAGCGGTCCATCGCGTTCAACAGCGCCGCCTGATCCCAACCCACCTTGCCCTGACTGTTCGGCCGCAAGCCCGAGATCTTCTCCAGAACCTGAACCTGCCAATGCCCCTGCAACGAGGCCTCGAGCCGCCGTTCGACAAAGGGGATCAGCGCTTCGGGCAGCAGTTCCATGCCCTCGAACACATACTGGCGCGTGCTTTTTGCCATGGCTCTACCCCTTAAACCTCAAATCTCATCTGACCGCTGCGGTTCGTCAGCGGAGCGGTGGCGGCTTCGCGGGTCAGGTCGGTCCAGTCCGCGATCAGCGCGTTGTAGGCGGTCGCCTCCTTCGCGTCGCCCCGCTTTTCGCAGATGTTGTAAAGCACATAGGCCAGGTCGCGCACGTCATCCGCCTTGGAGCCGAACTTCTTCAGCATCACCGCCGCCTCATAGCCGATCCCGTATTTCTCGTGCAGGCGCACCAGATGCTGGCAGCATTCCCAGACCGTCAGGTGGCCATCGGCATCCGGCTCCCACTCCGCATCCATCTCGTCGCGCTTCAGGATTCGCACCTTTCCGGCCGCGCTTTCCACGATCCCGGCATGCTTCACGCTTTCAACTGAGATGCCGCGCGCCGTGGCGATGTTGTTCGCCGTGCCGTAATCGCCCGCCTTCAGCCCGTTCTGTTCGAACCAGGTGATGGCAAAGCGGGTGTCGGCGTCGAACTCGCCCTGGATGCCGCCAAGGTATTCGTCGAGCTCGCGGTTGATCAGTTGCAGCGCGGCTTTCACAGTCATCGGGCTGTCGTCGGATTCCAGCACCGCCTTGTAGCGCGAGAAGACACCCATGCCGGGACCGATGGCCGATTGCGGCATGTCGGCCGGGGCGATGTTGGCAGCCTGAAGTTCTCCGATGGCCGGGGGCAGTTCGCGTTTCAGGGCACGGATGAACTCGGCCCGGGTGATGACCTCGGCCGAGGCTTCCTTCTTGCGACAGACGAGGACGACGGAGTTTGCGAGGGCGTTACTCTCCTGCCCCCTCATTCGGTTCGCAAGTTCTGTTCGCATCGGCCACGTACTTACGACTGAATACCCGGCATCTAGAATCCCCTGCAGGAATGTCGCCCAACCAGTTGAGCTAATCCCTTCGTTCGCGACCTCACTTTGTTTGAAAGCATAGTAGATCGCCGCAGGAAAAACATTGGCGGACTGGAGAGCCATGTTCGCGATTGCTCTGCGCATCCCGTCCAGAAAGAAAACTTCGGCTGCGTCCCTCCCGCCTTGCCGGTGGGGAGCAGCAATCAATTCCTCTGCCTTCGGAGTAGCCAATACACTGAATATATCAGGATAGACTGATCGGAGGGCTGGCTTTAGCCAACAAAAGAAAAAGTCTGACAGATCAGCGTAGCCTATATTGTCATAGTAAGGTGGATCAGTAGAAATTACCGCTCCCTCGGGGTAGACAACGGTTTGAGCGTCGTGGTTGATCTCAATACCTTCGCCACTGGGGTGAAATCGCTCAATCACCTTGACGATGCTTCCAAGACTAGTCCGGTAGTCTCCCGCAGCATCGCAAAAAACGTTGTTTTCGCCAAAGTCCCACATCATGGGAATAGCCTGACGACCGAAAAGGTTTCGGACCTGTGTTTTCGACGATTCCCATCTGCAAAGTGAGTTTTGAATGTCGGTCAATCTGCTGACGCCAAACGCCAAATACACACTAACTGCCTCGGCATAGGCTTTTGCGCCTTTGCCACCGTCGCGCAGCAAAGTAGGATCGGCGGAAAGTGTGGCGGATGCGTCGGCCTCAATCTGTGCCCGCGCCTCATGCACAAGATCGCTGAAGGTGTTCAACGCCACTAGCTGCCGATCGGTGAAAAGATCACCGAAGGTCTCCATTCCATAATCTGGAGGAGTGAACGCGCGGCGATCAGGCGAAATCGTCATCTCGGGCCGCCATGAGGGCTTCGCAGCGCAGGCGGCTTCGACCTGTTCGGCGATTGGAGCAACAAAAACCCGCTCTCGCGGACCTTCTGCAACAATTGCGATGAGTTGCTCTCCCAAGCCTTCCTTTGCAGTACGCCGAACGTGTTCCATTGTGATCGCGGTATCCGAGATCAGGCAGCGGAAGTTTGCCCCGCGCCCGGCCTTCGTTCCCTCTTTAGCCGCCTCAAGCTCGGCTTTCGTCCCACCCTGCCGGATACGATAGGTGATCGTCTTGGCCTGCCGGTCAACGATCGGCTCAATCCAGGCCTCTTTCCCGGTCTTGGAGGACAGAAGGAAGCTCGACGCAATTGGCACCTGCACATCCGCAAACGCCGGGTCCGGGCTCGGCACCGTCCGTGCCCAAATCCAGGCGATCACCGTAGCTTTGCCGCCCCCATACTCCTTCGGCAGGTCCACCTGCGGGTAAAGATGCCCGATGCGCTCCCACGCCTTCTCGCGCATCCATTCGCCATAGTATTTCACATCCTCGGCCAGCCCTTCGGCATTGCGGTAGAACGACCGATCCTTGATGCCAGGGTGGATGGGAGGCATGTCCTTGAACTTCGGCGGGATCTCGATCATCGCCTTGCCGATCATCACCGCCACCGGGTTCAGGTCGGACCCATAGGCAGGCAGGCCCAGCCGCTGCGCCTCGAGCGGGATCGACCCGCCGCCCGAGAACGGGTCATAGACCGGCGGCAGCACCCCACCGCAAGACCGCCGGATTTCCGCCCGCGCGCGTTCCAGCACCTCCTCGTTGGTCGAATTCTCCCACTTCACCAAGTCTTCGATGATGGCAAACAGCCGCTGCCGCTCGCGCTCCTGATCCTCATGTGTCGGAAACTGGTCGGGGTGGCTGGAGGGATCATCCACCAGCTGCGCAAACAGCACCGCCCGACAGGCCGCCAACGGCCGCCGCGCCCACCACAGGTGAAGGGTGGAGGGGTGCCCATGCCGGATCGACTTCTCCCGCGCCGAGGCGGCATTGATGGCCTCAAGCGGGATGGCGACTTCGATCAGTTTTTTCTTGTAGGGCGCGGTCATGACTTCTTCTTTGCTTTCTTGGGATCGCGGGGCTGAGCGACCAATAGGTCAACGCCGAGGCCGACGCGAACAAGTTCTCGCATCACCAGTAGGTCTGTCGTGACGGATCTCACCCGATCATCCATAGCGGCAGAACCATCAGCCGCTTGTCTCCGGGTTTCAATGCGATCACGCACTTTCGCCTCGGCATCGCGGAGTTCGGGCGGCAGGAGAGAAAGGACTCCTTGCCGAATTTCCCCGGCGGTGTCCTCAAGAGACCGGTCCACCCGCTTCGTCAAATCTTCATCAATGCCTCGCACGAGGTCATCAAACTTCCGTACCTTCACCTCTCTCGGCTCCGAACAGCGCCAAGCGCTGCGAGCCGCAGCTGAATAGGCAACCGCGTGGTTATCATCGTCTGGGAGTGGTCCTATGCCTAAGGGTGAAAAAAGGGCAGAATGCAAATGCACCTCTGCACGGCCATAGGCCGCGTTGAAATTGGCACAATCTTCAATCATCGGCGAGGCGTAGAGGACCGAGTTTGGGAAACGCGCCTCAAGCCTCATCAGGTGGATGTGTTGATCTGAGAGGTTGCGACGCATCAAAGGCATTCTGAAGAACGGCACTGTCAGTCCAGGAAGGCCCAGAACTGAGATTTCTCGTGCCGTCTCTCGTACCATCAACTCCGGCAATTTGAACTGAAAGAACAGGGGTAATCCGGGCATGTCGATCTTGACGTCATACCCGAGTTGAGCCTCCTGCACGAGATTAGGGAACACTGGCGCCGTGCTCGGGCCCGAGGCGCTCCACCGGATCAGGTTTTCTGTGAAAGCGTATCCATATGAAAATTCTGAGAAATCCAGCTTCATCGCGGCACCTCGGCCCTTTCGAGCAGGCGCTTCAAATTGAACTGGATCGCCGTGTGTTCGAACGAGGGTTCGTGGTCTGACAGCGCCCCGCGAACATACCGCGGTTCGCGAGCAAAGCCACTCTCGATCTGGACAATGGCCAGGATGTATTTCCCGGGCTCGTGCAGCGAGGTGATGATCTCCTGCCGGGTCAGCATCACCGTATCGGAGCCATCGATGCGGCCCTTGACCTCGATGAAGCGCAGATGGCCAGAGCGGGGATCGTAGGAAGCGATGTCGTAGCCGACCTTCTGCGCCGAGACGTCGCTCGGCTCGTTGCCCAGCGCCCGCTCGGCGTTGATGACTGCCTCCATGGCCTTCAATTCGCTGATCCGCCGGGCCTCCGGGTCTTCGGCAAAGGCATTGGGCTTGGCGCCGCTTGCGACGGCCGCCTTCGCCAACAGCAGCCCCTTCGGCACGACGACCATGCCACCCCGCACCCGCGGCGGCTGAGCCGAGATGAAGCGTTCCTTCTCCAGCAGCTCCATCCGGCGTTTCAGACGGTCGGCCAGGTCTTCGGCCCGACGTTCTGCGTTCTGCCAGTTCAAGCGGGTCTTCTTCCCGGCCTTCTCATCCTCACGCAGCTCGGCGGCCCGGTTGTCCCAGAAGTTGATCTCCTTCTTCAGGCGGGCCTTCACCTCCTGCTCGACCTTGGCGACCTCGGGCAGGCGCCGCGCCTTCACCTCGGCCACGTGGCTTTGCGCCAGATCAACCGTTGCGAAGCGGATCGCAGCCTTCTCCAGATCGTTGCGCAGCCAGTCCTCGTGCAGCTTGTCGGAAACCAGCGCGATTTCCTCGGCCGTGGCAGGGCGCAGGTTCAGGTGCGGGGCGATCCCCGCGTTCGCCGCTTTCCCTGTCTTGTCGATCGACGCGAACTGTAGCTTCTCCGAGATGATTTGGGGTTTGCCGGTGCTGGTCGGGCGGCCATCCTGGACGCTGTGTTCCAGCAAGAAGATGGCGGACAATTCCTGGCCGAGGTCGGTTTCATCGACCATGACCGCGCCCTGTTTCATCAGGTGATCGTACTGTTCGCGCACGATGCTGATGACGGCTTCGAGCAGAGGGTGGCCAGGGCAGACGAACGTTGCCACGGGCTGCTGGTTCACCTTGCCCTTCTCGAAGCAGATGCGTTCGTACTTCTTCTGGACTGGCGAGCCGGTCCCGATCTGCCTGTCGCGCTCGCGGATGCTGACGGGGACATGGGTGATCTCCCAACGCCCCTCCTCCCGAGGCTTGATCTGGCCGCCAAGGCGCTTGAACGCCTCGACAAAGAAACTCTGGATGTGGTGCGGTTGCAGGCGCTGGGCCTCGGCACGTTCCATGTCGATGCGGATTTCCTGCACTTTGGCAGCTGGCATCGTGTCGTTGGTCAGCGCCCGGCGCGCGAGAAGATCAAGGAGATGCTTCTGATCGACGGCACCGTCGACGGCCTGGAACAGCCGGGCCTTCACATCAGGCTGCTCGCCATACTGTATCGCTTCGAACAAGAGATCCTTTAGCGCCGTGCCGTCGAACAACTCGCCAAGGACGTCGTAAACCCGCCCGCCCAGCGCCTCTCGCGCGGCCTCGAGTTTTTCCAGAAGCCGAGCGTAGACCTCCCCTTCGCGCGTGTCGGCCGCCACGAGGTTCCAGAGATGGCAGACCTCGGTCTGGCCGATCCGGTGGATACGGCCAAACCGCTGTTCAATCTTGTTCGGGTTCCAGGGGAGGTCGTAGTTCACCATCAGGTGGCCACGCTGAAGGTTCACGCCTTCACCAGCCGCGTCGTTCGCGATGAGCACCAGCATGTCCCGGTCCTGCATGAACCGCTCGACGATCTTCCGCCGATCCTCGCGGGACACGCCGCCATGGATCACCTCGACCGCATCGGCGCGGCCAAGGCGCGACCTCACGCGATCATGCAGGTAGTAGAGGGTGTCTTTCGGCTCGGTAAAGATGATTAGCTTTCGGCGGTTGCCCTGCGAGTCAACCATCAACTCATCATCGAGGATACGGTTCAGCTGCGACCACTTGGTGTCCTGGCCAGAGCTGAGAACGCCCAGCGCCATTCGTTCGAGGCCTTGCAGCGTTTCGACCTCAAGGGCGAGCTGATCGACGGTTTCCGCGGTCGTCGCGGTCGTGGAAATCCGATCTTCGATATCGTCGATCTCGTCCTGACCGAGTTCCTCGAGGTTCTGCAGGGCATCATCCGGCACGTCAGGGGCATCGAAACCGGACCTCTTGCCGCGGACCATCAGCCGCGCCTCGGCCAGTTCTGCCTCCAGCCGTTCGCGCCGCCTTTTCAGCGACTGGTAGATCGCGGCCGGTGAAGAGGCGAGGCGACGCTGAAGGATTTGAAGGGCAAAGCCGACGTTGTTCCGTTTCCTGCCATCCTCAGCCGCAAAACGCTGGACCCGGTTCATCTCGTTGCGAACGTACTCGGTCACAGCAGCGTAAAGCGCAGCCTCTTCGGGCGACAACTCGTACTTGACCGTATAGGCACGGCGCTCGGGGAAGAGCGGGCGGCCATCAAAGCGCAGCAGTTCCTCTTTAGTAAGGCGCCGCATCATGTCGGCAGTGTCGGCGTAGTGAACGCCGTCGCGGAACCGGCCCTCGAACCGGTCACCATCCAGCAGCGCCATGAACAGCTGGAAGTCCTGCTCATGCCCATTGTGCGGGGTTGCCGACATCAGGAGCAGGTGACGGCAGGCTTCGCCGAGTTTCTGACCGACACGATACCGCTTGGTGTATTTCGCCTCACCGCCGAAGTAGGTCGCGGACATGCGGTGAGCTTCGTCACAGATAATCAGATCCCACTCAGCCGCCTGCGCGAGCTTGTCCTGCAGTTCCTCATTACGGGCGAGAACATCAAGCCGAGCGATCAGTCGATTGCGGTCGCTGAACGGATTCCCAGAGCGAGAATTCTCGATCATGTCGCGGGTTAGGATGTCAAATTCCAGGCCGAACTTTTCCCCAAGTTCGTCTTGCCACTGTTCGACCAGACTACCCGGCGCAACGACAAGGCAGCGCTCAAGATCGCTGCGGGCGATCAGTTCCTTGATCAGGAGACCCGCCATGATGGTCTTTCCTGCACCCGGATCGTCGGCGAGAAGAAACCGCAACGGCTGGCGCGGGAGCATTTCGCCGTAGACCGCAGAAATCTGGTGCGGAAGCGGATCAACCAGGCTGGTGTGGATCGCAAGGTAGGGATCGAAGTAATGCGCCAGCTTGATCCGATTTGCCTCCGTGACAAGGCGCAGCATTTCGCCGTCAGCATCAAATGACCAGGCCCGCCCGCGAGCCTCGATTTGAATCCGAGCTTGATCATCGCGATAGAGGGTTGTCTCGGAAACGCCCGCTCCCGGCACACGATAGATTAAGTTTATGGCTTGATCGCCAATCCATTCAACGGAAACAACCTCTACCGGCTGACCGGGAACAACGCCGCGCAATTGAGCGCCATTCTTGATGTCCTCCAGGGCGGCCATTTTCTCTCCACTTCACGCACGATCAGGTCAGATCGATTTCAAGAACCGCCATACACGGGCCAGATTACCAAAATGCTTGAAAAACCATTGCATTCGGCCCTTACAAGGTATGCGGACGAAGCGCGAGCGACAAGCCTGTCAAACACTGCTTTGGCTAGTAACTGGTGCCGCAAGAGGCGGCACCCTATCATTCCCCCACTATCCTGAGCCTCGGCTTCAGCATCTCACCCACGGCGTTCACCCCGGCCCGCAGGGGCGCGTCGATCAAGTGGGCGTAGCGCTGGGTGGTGCCGACCCTTGTGGATCTCGGTGCCGGGTTCCCGGTCGCCACAGCCGGGCTGATCACGCTGACGATCTGGTGCCCGGCGGCGGGCGCTTCGATCTGGCTGCGCGCCGTCAACGAGCTGACCGGCGCCATCTTCGAACAGGAGGTGACGACCGACCTGCCCCAGGCGGCAACCTTCCTCGCCCCGCGCCTCTTCCTGAATAACGGCGCCACCGCCGCGGCGGTCGCTTTCGAATGCACCGGCCTCTACCTCGAGACCGACTTCTGATCCTGAAAGGAGCCCCAATGTCCCCTGCCGCCTCATCCGCCTATGTCGCCGAACTGCGCCAGCAGATCGCGATCCTCTCCGAACGTTGCGCCCTTCTCGCCGCCGAACTGGCCGCAGCAGGGGAAGCCCCAAGCCCGCCGCCCGACCAGCCCGCTGCCGGTTGAACCCTGCCCAGACGGCCCCGCGCCCCGCCCTTCCGGCGGGGTTTTTCTTTGCCCGAAAGGACCACACCCATGACCGACCAAATCGATGCGCTGAAGGCGCTGCAAATGGCGCTGGCGCGCCTCGGTTACTACACCGGCGCGATCGACGGCCTTTTCGGCCCTCGTACCGAGGCCGTGCTGAAGGCTGTCGCGGCCGAGGGTGGCGCGATCCGCACCCTGAAACCTGCGGTCGCGGTGCCAAGCGAACCGATGATCTTCCAGGGCAGCGCCCGCTATCCGGTGGACGAGATCGTCATCCATTGCGCCGCCACTCACCCGGACTGGATGCGCGGACAGCCACTCACCGCCAAGCGCAAGGAGATCGACCGCTGGCACCGCGAAGAGCGCGGCTGGCGCAAGATCGGCTACCACCATGTGATTGATCGCGACGGTGCGATCCTGCCTGGCCGGGCCGAGACTGAAATCGGCGCCGGGGTCGAAGGCCATAACCGCGGCGTGATCCATATCTGCCTGATCGGCGGCGCGGGTTCGGCCGCCACCGATCCGTTCGAGCGCAACTTCACCGCTGCCCAGGATCGGGCCCTTCGGGGCCTGATCGACGCCATCCGCGCCGAGACCGCCATCACCCGCATCACCGGTCACAACGACCACGCCGCCAAAGCCTGCCCGGGCTTCGTCGTGCGCACTTGGATCAACCGGGCCTGAAACCCACCAAAGGAGAGACCATCATGAACCTGATCAATCAACCCAGCCTTCGCCCGACCCGGAAAATGGCCGCAGTCGGCTGGACGAGCCTGCTTGGCCCGATCGTGGCCGCGATCATCGCACCCTGGCTGCCCGGGCTGTCAGAGGCCTGCGGTGGGGAGGTCGGAGCGTCCCTCGTGGCAGGCGGTCTCGCGCTCGCACAGGGGGCCGTGAACTTCGTGGCTGGGTATGTTGTAAAGGATCGGAAAAACAGATCGTAGCCATCATCAACAAGCAGTCACCCGACCCAGGACCACGAAAAAGCTTCAGGCGGTCACCGAAGTAGGGAGGTAAGGCTGCTGTCGGCTTCGAGGCGCTTACGCAGCTTCTCAACTTCAGCATGCCTTTCCGCTCCCAAGACTGCTGCAATAATCTTGGTTGCCTGTTCCAAAACCGCGTCCTTCCTTTTTGGGGCCTTGGCTACTGCTTTCGATATCTCATGAGGAGTCATCGGTGTATCAACACCCTCACCTGCACGCTTCGCGAATTCCTTTTCCAAATGAGAGATCGTTGAATCTGGCACCCAAATTGCAGCCTCGCGAAGCAAACCACTTATCTTTCTCTGCAGGGAGGCCTGCTCCCAATCTTGTGTTCCAATGCGCGAGTAAAGCTGCCCAACTAGCCAACCGAGTTTCGCTTGGAACTCTGCTCGGAGCTGAAGGACCTTTGCTCTCTTACAGGCGGCAAAGTGAAGATCGGATTTTAAAGCGATCGACAGGTTCAGAAAGGCTGCGCAGTCCGATCCAAGGGCGGTACCCTGTCCCTCAAGAAAGAAGTAACCAGGTTCATTGTTGTTGATTAGACGCGAAAGAAATTCCGACGCCTTTGACTTCACTTTATCACTCAACACAGGCAGATCGGCTGTTACGGCCGCGGCGTTGGCCTGAGAAATATGCCGCTCAATCACCAGATCGAGAGATCGGACTGGCGCAATTGAAATATAGGGCGCCTTACATTTTCCACCTGCGCTGCGAACGACGAGATCGCAGCTCTGAGTTAGAACCATAAAGAATAGGTTCTTCGGATGATCGTGGAAATGGGGGTGAACTTGCTTCAGGATATCGTTTATTTCATGGGTCCGAGCAAGGATGTCACCCTGCATTAGCTCATATTGATCTACTTCCTCGTCGTACGTAAAGTGCATATCTTTTATTCATGCTTCAACTTAACGGGACTTACCGAGCATCGTATTGCTTCTTGCGGTCCAACCTTCTACCTCATGGTTGAGTTTACGGATGGCAAGCTTTTTTGATACGGTTGCTGGAGCCATTGAGAGCTTAATTCCCTCAGAAACCACATGGCTAGAAGCACTCCCAGTTATGACAAACTCGTCGCCCTTTCGTTGCACGTACGTCTCAGTGTGCAGCTTGGCACGAGGGGCATTGCCTTCGACCGTCCAACCACCAATGGAGTGACCTGTGCCAGACTTTTTATTGACGCTAGTGACCATTGTCTTCCTCCCCGTAAAGTTGATTTACTAGCTCAGCCGCTTGAGCATAGTTCGTCCACATTCGCCGATAGTCGCTTTCACCACGAAGCACTTGCAGGGCCTGCTCCACCGATGCAATCACATGATGATAATTGAACTTGACTATATGTATCCCTGCGTCAAGCGTGCGGCTTATATTAACTATCACACTGCCGTCGTGATTTCTGAAGCTTGAATTGATGCTTGCCGATGCGGCATCCCATCCCTGCGGCATTTGGTCGACCAAATCCTGCCGAGCCGCGGTAAATCCATTGACGCAAACATCGCTCGGAGCCTCATCACGAAACTCGAAGTTATGCCCAAGTCCGGACACAGGAGTGTGCTTCAGGACGTCGATCATCCGGGCGACGGCATCTTCACAAGCGGCGATTGAGGCCTCACTGGTCTCCGGTGGTGCCACGATAAGAGCATCCGGCCGTACGACATATGAGAAATCGCCGACATTGTAGCGTGGGAATTCGAAAATCATTCCGACACCAGCCGGGATAAGAACCTGAACACGCTCCTCGGCCTGGCGCTGAAGTCCATGACGTAAGACCCACTCCGGAGATAGAATCGCAGTATTCCAAGCACCTGCGATGACCAGGGCGGTTTCCGTCGGGTTGTTCTGTATCATCGCGTTGAACGCCGCCTTCGAAGAATGTCACTCAACCGTAACTACCCTCGAACGACCTCAAGGCGCAAGCGTGCGTTACGTTAGGATTTTGGTGTTCTTCAGCGGTGCCTTACTCTGAGGACTGCGTGGCGCGGTTGCAGCGGTCAAAAGGGCAAGATCTTACGGCGGTCGGCGAGGCCCATCTCGATGAGCCGGTTGAGGACTAGGCAGAACGCACGGGTGAGGAGGTTGAGGCTGCCAGCCAGACGGCGTTTCCTGCCGTGCGCGTTCTTCAGCGGTTTTCGCGCGATCTGCGCCCTGCCGGGCTACTATCCCACTGATCTTGCACTCAGTTTCCGTCCGTTTGTTGACCTATTGTTGACCCGCCGTTCGGACATGCAAAAGCCCCGCGGTGAGGCGGGGCGTAAGGCATTGATAACGTTGCTAGATTTTTGTTGCGGGGGCAGGATTTGAACCTGCGGCCTTCAGGTTATGAGCCAAAGCTACAGAGTAAAGCTGAAGGCTTTGAAATTAAACAGTTGGCATGTAACCATCTCAAATCAAAAAGCCTTCATGCAGACGCTGGTTAATTCCCTGCCCGTTTCGACTGCACTATTTGCGTCAAAACGACAGGCCTCGGTTGAGGTAGCGTTGAGTTAGGCAAGCCCAGGGTTTGCATCATCTACAACACCCATTCAGTCTGTAGTTTCCAAGCGGCTCCTGCCGGGTCCAGGAAAAGTCTCAGCCACTCTATCACTCAGCATCAATGAGAGAGAGGAAGTACATCATTGACAGAATCAATGAATAGTTACAATTTTTATAACTAGAGATAGGGGGTAGGGACTATGGATATAGACCAGAGAACACTCGATATCCTGATAAAAAGCAAAGCTCTTCTGGATGCGATCAAAAGTGACCCGCTCACGCCATATCTAGCTAGCACGGACACTGAAAGTAGCGAGGCATCAGAGACCTCTGAGGATACCGAAGGATCAGAAACGACAGAGCATAGTGAAGACAAAGAAGGGTCGTGTCGCGAATGTGGTGGAAATTGGCGAGCAGCGCGCTCCGAGCATGTAACGTTGGCTCCGGTCAGGCCGCGAGGTCAAGAGACATCGGCACGAGAGGCTGAGAAAGGGTTTCCCAGCCATCGACTTTTCGCATCTGGATCTGCCCTGACGCCAGGAGCGCCCAGAGCAGCATCGGCACGGTTTCAGCGCAGGGCAGCACGGTCTGGGTCTTGATGCGGCGGCGGAACTCCTCGTTCAGACGCTCAATGGCGTTGGTGGTCCGTGCGGATTTCCATTGCGACGGATCGAGGCGGGTGAAGCTGAAGAGGCGATCGCCGGCCTCCTCAAGGCTATCGGCCACGGCCCGGCACTTGAGCTTCCACTTGCGGAGGAAGGCCTTGCGGCGCGTCTCGATCTCGGCGGCGCTGTCGGCATAGATCATGTCGCGGTAGTCTTCGCTCAGCTCGTCATGCAGGCGCTTGGGCGCGTGGCCAAGCAGGTTGCGGTGCTTGTGAACCGTGCAGCGCTGGATGGGCAGGTCCCCGCCCCAGAGCGCCACGAGCGCGGCTTCAAGGCCGGGGGCGCCGTCAACGATTACGAACTCGGGCCGCCTGAGGCCCCGCGCGTCCAGGTCGGCAAGGAAGCTGCCCCAGGCAGCCGTGCTTTCGCCGCCCATGTTCCTGATCGAGAGGAGCACCTTTTGTCCGTCGCGGCGGATGCCGATCGCCGCCAGCACCGAGATGTTGGTGGCCTTGCGGTCCAGCCGGGTCTTGATGACGGTGCCGTCGAGGATGAGCCGCACGATCTCTTCGCCGGTCAGGTCGCGGGCGGACCAGGCGTCCCAGTCGACCTTCACCTTGCGCCAGGCGCGGCTGACCACGTCCTTGCTCACCGCCCCTTCGAATAAGCCAAACAGCGCCCGCTTGACGCGCCGGGTATTGGTGCCGGCCAGATAGACCGCCGCGATCAGGGCCTCGGCCTTCTTGGTCAGCCGCCTGTAGCGGGGCAGTGCCTTCGAGCGCCATTCGGTGATCTTGCCGGCTTCGTTCTCGATCCGAGCACGAGGAACCCGCACCGTCTCGGTGCCGAATGTGCCGGTCAGCTGCCGATCGCGGTGCCCGTGGCGGTAGCCCCTGGCCCGCTCATTGCCGCGGCCGTAACGAAGCCGACCAAGAAAGACGGCCAGTTCCTCTTCGAACATGGCCTCAATGGTGGCACGGACATTTGCCCGCAGGCGGTCCTCGATCGGATCATACCCGCCTGCGTCGGGCAGTAGCGAAAAGGACGAGCTGTCGGTATTCTGCTTCATGGCGTGATCTCCCTGGCGGTTGCAGCCGCCGGCTGGGTGGGTGTCAGTTCACCCGGAGATTACGCCGCCATCCAATTTCTACCACTTCCGAGACACGACCCAAAGAAGGCAAGGAAGGCACAGAAGATTCTGAGGGAAGCGAAGGCAGCGAGAGCAGCGAGGATACTGAGCAGAGTGAAAACACTGAAAATAGCGAGACCTCGGAAAGTAGTGAAGATACGGAAGACGCTGAAAGTGAATACTAAAGCCTAATTGCTCCCTATATCTACCCTCCGAATCCTGATTATCTTACAAACGAAGAATTCCGCATGCATCACGATAGAATTATGGAGCTAAAGGATGTTCTTGAACAAAGATATTCTCTTAAGCTCTAGCCAACAACTTGATGTAACTTCTAATCTTTACAGTTCAGAAAGTTGGCACGAAGAAAATTTAACTCCCCCCGCCCCAATCACCAAAGGCAACTTGGTATTCCCGCCTTACAATTTTAATTATAGATTAACCATTACACATGATGGTACGCCTTCATTGCAGGATTCGCTCCCGGACGATACTACGCTGTTTTGCCTTCCTTATGATTTCAATGGCAACTTAATAAAATTCGAGCCTGAGGTTTTCTCCTCCGCTTGGGCATATCTTTATTTCTCACGATCCGCTACGCTGGATTCTTTTACGGAATTCAGGGAAGCCACTTTGCGAAAGCCACCCGCACCGGAAGCCAACCAATGGAAGCCACCTGAGAGAAGCTGCTGAATCCACTCGCGATTAAATGTTGACAGGCTGCCCGTCTTGACTCATACATAAATCATCGATGAACCGCGCCCGGAGGTATGACCTCGCGGGCGCTTTTGTTTTTCTTTATCCCTGCGACAAATGCCGGCGCCGAGGTCCCTTGATGGACCTGGCATTCGGCGTCGGGCAACCCAATACATCGAGACCATTCATGGACCTTGTCTTCGCGCCAAGCGAGATCGAGACGTGGCCAATTGACCGGCTGCGCCCCTATGCCCGCAATGCCAAGATCCATGGCAGTGACCAAGTTGCCAAGATTGCCGCCAGCATGGCAAAGTTTGGCTGGACGGTTCCCTGCATGGTGGCTGACGATGGCGAGTTGATCGTCGGCCACGGCCGCGTACTGGCAGCGACGATGCTGGGGCTGACGGATGTGCCAGTGATCCGGCTGGGTCACCTCGACGAAGCCGAGCGCCGGGCCTATCGCATTGCTGACAACAAACTGACTGAGCTCGGTGAATGGGACGAGGCCGTCCTGCGCGACGAGATTGCCGGGCTGCTGGCCGAGGATTTCGATCTGTCGTTGCTGGGCATTACCGACGAGGATTTGGATGCACTGCTGCGGGACCCGGACACTGCTGACGGCGATGGTCCAATGGAGGGCGAGGACGACGTCCCAGAAGCACCCGTTTCACCGGTCTTTGTCCCGGGTGACCTATGGCAGCTGGGATCGCACCGGCTGATCTGTGGCGACAGCACATCGGCCGACGTCGTCGGGCGGCTGTTTGGTGACGTAAAGCCGTTGCTGATGGTGACCGTCCCACCCTACGGCGTGGAGTATGATCCCAGCTGGCGCAACCAGGCGGGTGCGGCAAAGACCAAACGCACCGGCAAGGTACTAAATGACGACCGGGCCGATTGGCGCGAGGCCTGGGCGCTGTTTCCGGGCGATGTGGCCTACGTCTGGCACGGCGCCCTGCACGCCGCGACGGTTGCCGAGAGCTTGACCGCGGCAGGCTTCACCGTTCGCTCGCAGATCATTTGGGCCATGGACCGGCTGGTGCTGAGCCGCGGGGATTATCACTGGCAGCATGAGCCGTGTTGGTATGCAGTTCGCAAGACCGGCAAGGGTCACTGGGCCGGGGATCGCAAGCAGACCACGCTGTGGTAGATCGCCAACAAGGATCAGGATGCTGCCACTGTTCATGGCACCCAGAAGCCGGTGGAATGCATGCGCCGCCCAATCATGAACAACTCCAGTCCAGGTCAGGCGGTGTATGAACCGTTCATGGGATCTGGAACCACGCTGATCGCAGCGGAAGCCACCGGAAGGGTATGCTTCGGGATCGAGCTGAACCCAGTCTACGTGGATGTGGCGGTGGAACGCTGGCAGCTGTTTACGGGAGATACTGCGGTGCTAGCCGATAGCGGTAAAACGTTCGCAGACGTTAAGGCGAAAAGTATCTAGCTCACCAGTTGCCGGGACACCTATGGTACAAATGCCTCGACCTGAAACAATTGCTTGAGAAGATAATGGCGACGACGACCCATTGGGACTGGAGTGATCCGAAAGGACAAAGACGTCTCCATACCGTAGGTGACCACATCCTATGGTCCTATTCGGCGCTGACCGTCACTCGCATAGCAATGTCATGCGAAAAGGCCGGGAAGCCTCACCCGTACCGAGACGGCCGAACCAAGGGCGCCAATATGATGATGAAGCAGTACGAGGGGCTGCAAAAAAACATTACCAATCTGGACCGGGATGATCGCTTGGCCCAAGGGGGCTCCGCAGTTTGTGCCCACTTCGGGTGCTCTGCGATAACATTCCACTTCGACCACCTAATTCCGCAGAGCAAAATCAAAGACGACTACATCCCGCTGAACCAGGTTCGCTCTTGCCCACGCTGCAATACGAGCCGCGGCAATAAAGAGCTGATGGTTTGGCACCGCGAGAACAGAACATTCCCAAGCCTGGCTGTGCTGCGCCGATATCTCAAGCTGTGTTACGGGTATGCCAAACATCGGGAATGCCTGGACGACTTGGCTAAGGACGCGTCAAAAAATGGCTTGCCGTTCGACCCTGTGGCGCTTCCTCGGAAATTGCCTCCCTTGGAGCAGCTCGTGTGGGACTATGCCCACCCGGAATTCTGGCCGGCGCAGGGTGAAGTTACTTGAGTATCTGAAGAGCTTGGCAGTCCGATCAAACCCTCGGTCAGCCAGGCCTCCGGCTTAAGCAACCCGATAGACCCGCCCCCTGCCCTCCTCCTTGGCGGAGGTCACCGTCAGCCCCAGCTTCTTGCCCAAGGCGCCGGACATCGCGCCACGGGCGGTGTGAGCCAGCCACCCAGCGGCGGCAACGATCTCAGCCATCGTGGCGCCGCTGGGGTCTTGCAGCATCTCGATCAGCATAGCTTGCTTTGTCCCCGCTCGCGGTGTTGGCGACTTGGGTGCTGACGTCTCGGAGGTGCGCTTAACAATCGTGACTGTCGGCGGCTTCAGAGGAGGGTCGATCCCGATAGCTAGCAACCCCTTGTCGGTGACCATCAGCGTCGTGCCATGCCCATCGCCGGTCTCACGCCACAGCGGCTCATTGCGACGGAGATTGGCATCAACCTCCTGTAGCCAGCCAAGTGCGATCATGCGGGTCACCGCCATCTTCGCCGCCGCGCCATGCAGTCCGGGCGGCAAAGGCATTGCAATATGGTCCGGGCGCTGGGCGCCGGCAGTCAAAACTGCAGGTTGGGTTTCCGACAATCTGGTCATCGCTTGATCTCCGAGTGGCGTCGTCGTCCCGGCATCGCTCTGTCATCGAGTTTAATCAACTAAATTCACAGCAATATCATTGCGATCATCGACACAGGACCTGCCATGGAGGGGATGAGCGAGCGCGAGTACTCCACCCATTCCGGCCTGTCGCGTGGGGCGATCCAAAAGGCCCGCAAAGCCGGGCGGCTGGTGGTCAATAGCGATGGCTCGATCAATGCCGCGGCGTCCGATGCGCGCCGAGGGGCGCCTGAACACCAAGGGACGCGCTGTGGCGTCACGATCAAAGACCGGCCTCGGCGTGGCGACGGTGCCGATCTTCCTGCTATTGTCGCAGGTCTGGCTTCGGAAACGACTCGACCTGGCACGGGCTGCAGGGCAGGCATGGGACAGCATACCTGGGAGCATTGCCAAAAATTGGAAGATAATTTGAATAGCTAAAACGCATTATGATTCAAAATTTTCTATGCTAACTACACGCCGAATAGGGATAGAATATTGCTTAATAATCCCAGCACGTCACTAGCGACCGCTATAGTGCCAATCAAGGTAACACTGGCAAATAATGTTTGCAGTTTTCGTACAGGGTTTTTTGAGAGTTCTTGAACTGTTGCAACGTCACGCGGCTTTACCTTCCTCGCAACAGGGGTACCTATAACGTTCGCTTGCTCAAAATAGGCGTCATTTGTATCGCATTTTCCCGCACTGCTAGCCTCATTTATGCCCTTTTGATTAGCAATTAGAGGCAGCTTCTTCCTCTGCGTCAATTCGAACAACACTTGTTCGCTGATACTATCTGCAAACAAGCATGCGGCCTCGATAATATTAGGCTCTTGATTGTATAGATCTGCAAGTTCAGCTTCTCCACGGGCAGTCAGTACATAGAATCTCCAAGACGGAAGAGAGCTATCACTAGCCACAGATCGAAACGTAACTAAACCTAAATCTTCAAGGTAAGCATAACTACCTTCTGCCTTGCTATCATTTGAATTTGATACACCATGAATGATGGCACCATCTGAATTCCGGTCAGCATTTATAATGGAGAGCCAGAAAAATTTCTCAGCTCCAGACATATGGAAAAAAAAGAAAAAAAAGAAAGCACGTACTCCTTAATGAAGGCAGAAAATTCGATGCTTGGCACGCTAGAAGCAGAAGCAATGCTCGATCAAGCCTTTTTCGGGTTTCTTCGTAAGTTTAGTGTCACAGCGAAGGTGTATGGCACGCAGTGACGCGCATGACATATTGCAACGTCGGTACCTGGTCTTGCCCCCGTTTCACCGGACACTCAGGCAGTTGCGGTTTGAGCTGCGATGAACTCGCGAGGCGAGCGCATCTTCAGCCCTGAATGCGGGTGATTGTCGTTGTAGTCCTCGATCCAGCCTCCGATCAATCCGAGAACGGTTTGGGCGTCTGGTAGCGGCGTCACTTGGACGTAATCGCGCTTGAGCGTCTTCACGAATGGCGAGACCTTGTCCGCCATTGGTCCGAGGACAATGGTCGAGCGACATGCCATTGCTCTGAGGGCTCCGGACCGGGGTGAAGCAAGGCTTCAGACCAAGTTGGCGCGCGAAGATCTGCGTGTCCCTGGCGATGTAGGGTGAGCCGTTGTCGGACAGCATCTCGACGACCGCAGGCGCACGGTATGTTCCGAAGCGACGCTCGACGGCCTCTAGCATGATGTCGCGGATGTCTGACCCGCTGACCCCTGCATTTACGACGGCACGCCAAGCGATGATTTCGCGGTCGTGGGCATCGATGATGAAGGCACCGCGGACGATATCGCCATTCCAGCAGGTGAACTCGAACCCATCCGAACAGTGAGCCGGTGAGGCGCCACTGGTTCGAGCCCACCGGCGAACGCAGGTTAGAGCGTATAACGATGACCTTGCCGTCGTGAACATGCTCGGGACGCTCCGTATATGTCCGCGCAAGCAGCAGGCTATGGGCCTGCATGATCCTGTAGACCCTTTTGTGATTGACCGGTGCCAAGCATTCTGACCGCAGCTGGCGGTTCAGGATCGCGGTGATGCGGCGGTAGCCATAAGTCGGCCGGGACGTCACCAGCGTGGTGATCCGCGGCACCAGCTCACCGTCTTGCGCCTTGTGGTAGCGCCGACGCGGCTTCGTCTTGCCCTTCAGTCGATCGACCAGGTTCGAGCGGGCCACACCGAGGGTTTCTGCCACGACCTTCACCGGAAACCGCCTGTCAGCGGCGACCGCACATGCCAGGTCGGTTTTTTTGAGCGTGACTTGTCCAGGGCCTCGCGCAGGATCTCGGCCTCAAGCGTCTTGCAGCCGAGATGCCGTTCAAGTTCGCGGATGCGATCCTCGAGCTGCCGCACGACCTTGTTGCTGGTGACGTCATCATCCTCGGTCACGGCGACACTCCCCCCTTCGAGCATGAGCCTTCGCCAACGATACGAGCCAAGTTGGGTGCAACGCCATTGCGCCGCGCAACAATGGAAATGCTGGCGTGATCCTCCAGCGTCTCCTCGACGATCCGCAGCTTTTCGGCAGCAGTCCAGCGGCGCCGACGACCGCCATCGGTGATGATCTCAATCTCAGACATAAGCACGTGCTCAGGCATATACCTAAGCCTCCATGGCTATGCCCAAATGTCCGGTCGAAACGGGGGCAAGTTCAGAGTCATAGCCTCGATCTGCATCAGCAAAGCAGGCGCGGGCAGATTATCGTCCATCAAAGCCCCAATAATCCGTTGTTTGACCCGGTGTGATGTCCGACCTCATGGGCAGGCCTGCGCCATTGACGCGGAGATGGATCTTGGTCGCAAAACCACCTCTTGAGCGGCCAAGACCCTGTCTCGGCGTCCCTCTTTTGCGCCCGCTGCCTGATGATGGGCGCGAACCACTGTGCTGTCGATCATCTGAAGTGCGTCCGGCACGATCCGGCTTTCGTTCAGGGCCTCCAGGATCTACTCCCACAAACCCGCCAGGGTCCAGCGTCGGAACTGGCGGTAGACGCTGGACCACTTCCCGAACTCTGCCGGCAAGTCACGCCACTGCGAGCCTGTCCGGGCTATCCAGAAAATCCCATCGAGAACGAGCCGATGGTCGGTAGGTTTGCGCCCGTTCGGCGCTCGGATGGCAAGAATGAAGCGCTCGTGAAAAGCCCATTCTTCGTCCGACATCAAATCTCGTGCCAAGCTGGTCTCCATCACAGATACCAGCTTGAATCACAATCAGCGCGCCCTGTGAATCCTTTTTGTCAACACGGCCTAGTGTACGCTCGGCCATGTTCTTCGCTGATGTAGAAGCAGCGAGAAGTTTGGTCCATACCAACCATTCGTGCATTACTTGGCGAATGGTTGGTATGGACCAGAACTGTCGGGTGATCCATTGCTTAAAATTCAGATGCAGCTATAAGATAACAACAGAAAAAGCGAATTAGTTGGAGGGATAAGCCAGCCAAATCACGGTATCCAGTTCAGCAATGTTTTTTGCCGGATGCTCTGGATTCTGATGGAGCGATAGACGAAGCCTCAGCGCCAAGTCGAGGTATCTCGCTCCTTCTGACATTCCAGGTGAACCGCGAAAATTCTTGTCTAAAAGATAACGCTGAACTGGCTGATTCAAAACCGGGTATAACTCCGGAAACTCCAGGCAAAGCATTTCTGATAAGAAGGCTTTCCTAGCTGGGTTATTTGCGTCTGCTAAACGATCAATTTCAGAAACCGCAGTGTCGTCCCGAGTGGAAGTAGTTGCATCGACGATCTTAAGATAGCTTTCAGCCAGCTGTTTGAAATTGGCTTCCTTTCCTCTTCGCTCCCAACCCTTACCCTGTAAACGGCCTCCTACTTCACCACCCCAGTATCTTGGAAGTTGGTCATAGAACCTGGAGGAGCTGATAGTGCCGGCGCCGCATTGACGAAAGAGTTCAATTAAACCATCCCGATTTTCTCGAAACCGTTTAAGCTGCTTCCGGCGCTTCCTGACAGCTGTCTCCGCTCCTGTTGGATTCGGCAGCTGTATTGGCAGCACCTCAGCTATCTGAACATTGTTTTTATGGGGTCTTGGGTCGCTCCCTCCGCGTGGTTTACTCTCACGGTAGGAATTAAGCCAGTCTGGCGATATCGGGACCGAAAAAGCAGCCATTTGATCCACCCAATCTCGTGCTCGATCGAAATCTTTTGAACTAATCGGCAATGCGACATTTGCTTCATAGTTTTTTTCAAATGCAGCTAGCGAAAGATTAGACGAGCCAATAACAGCGTAGGATTGCCCGCCTGCCTCGCGCCAAAATATAGCTTTGGGGTGAAATCCCTGAATTTGATCGGCAACCCGAAAATGAACCTTGTGTTTTGCAGGAACCCACTTTAGGACATCCTTGCAAGCTAGCTTTCGCGTAATTCCAAAGTCTTTTCCGACTATCATCCTGAAGCGCGCACAGTTCTTGTTAAGCTTCGTGGTGCTATCCCAGTTTGTTAAGTATGCATTGACGATTAGAAGCTCAACTGCCGAGTTAAATGCACGATGGTAAAATGATTTTAAATTGCTATCCTCGTTTTTAGAGTGAAAAAAGAGGTGAAACGATTTCGTACATTCAATAGTTCCTGATACATGATTCATTAGCGTACCATTTTACCTAACTTGCATATTGTTGGGATAGATACTGATACGGCCGTTTCTGGCCAAGGAAGACTTAACTGAATGTGTCGACCGGACGATTCGGATTTTACTAAATTTTACGGGTAAGGCCAAACAGCTGCGATCATGCCCACGAGGGTTCGCCGCCGAGCAAAGCGGAAAGCCGGTCATTCAACAAATTTTCTTGCCTTAGCGCGGCCAGAAATCTTGTGAAGCTGACGACATCCACAATGATGTCAGTCTGATCGAGCTCATTCGGCCCCTCTGCCCTTCTGATAGTCTTCGGATTGTCAGTAACCAGATGCACCATAATCTCACTCACCCCTAACGCACCGATATTACGCAGAATGGTGTGAATAGTCCCTGTACTCAAGGACATCCCGTGAAGACGTTTAACGCCGCCCTGCAGGCCCATCTCGACGATGGCACGACGACGCTGTGCCAGGGCTGCGACTGTCCCGTGCCGACGGTGTCGCACTCGGGTTCACCGATCATGACCAGGCACTGGAATTAGACGGCAGCTCCTTCGAGCCGGAGAGCGGCTTTGCTGCCTCGGAAATCCGCTCCAGTTCCGATCTGGGTGTTGACGACCAGGATGTGGCAGGGGTGCTGAGCTCAGACAGGATGACCAAGACGGACATCCTGGACAGACGCTGGGACAATGCCAGCGTGGAGCTGTGGCGGGCGATCGCACACCCAAAATTCGATCCGGCTGGCAACCTATCCGAAGGGCAGCGCTAGTCTGAACGCAGCCGCATTGGTTTGGTCGAACGCGCCGGTCATCGTTGGCGCCCATGATGCGGGGCCACTGATCCGATCGAACGATGGATTCTGGTTGGCGATCCCGACAGCAGCTGCGGGCAAGTCGACCCGCGGGGTCCGGATCACGCCCGGCGAATGGGAGCGTCGCACGGGTCTCCGACTGCGGTTCATCTATCGGCGCCGCGGGCCAAGCCTGCTGGTCGCAGAGGGGTGCCTGAATACCAAGGGGCGCGCTGTGGCGTCGCGATCAAAGAATGGCCGCGGCGTGGTGACGGTGCCGATCTTCCTGCTGGTGCCGCAGGTCAAGCTAGGGAGAAGGCTCAATCTGGCACAGGCTGCACGGCAAGCGGTAGACAGCGTGCCAGGGAGGTTCGTGGCGGGGTGGAGCAACACCGTCGAATATTAATCGATTCCACTGGAATACTCAGTCAATTCCCTTGCAGTTCTCGCCCTTGCTAGCTCAGATCAGATACAATTGATGTTTCCCTAGAGGTTGTGATGAATTCGTTTCTGGCTGCGCTGTTGACGTCGACTATTTTTGCCCACCCAGCTTTTTCAGAAGTCACGTTTCCGGAAAGTCGGAAGTTCGTCGGAACGGACGAGTTCTATGTTCTGGAAAGCTTTGGCGACTGGGACACCCTCTGTATGAAGGCACAAAATGGCGAGGATTTCTGCCTCGCTAACTTAGAGTTCGAAGAACCAACCCTGGCTCTGGCACTTGAGCTAGCAGTTTGGCCGTCGGTATACCCACTGGGCGATGCAAGGGCCGATGTCGATACGGTTCCACGGGCCTCCGTCTCAGTCGACCCCAGGTCCGTTGCTGAGCACTACGAAAACTACTCGGCATTTATCAGCACCATAGACGATCAAAGCTTTGACGGCTTTTGGTGCAACATTACCGATGAGGATTGTGATCGCGGACCCAGCCTTGCACGTGCTGAAACCAACCAGCTGCTGTCAGGGCGAACGGCAGAGATCTCGCTTTTTTCTCGCTTGGATGCGACGAACGACGCCCCTGCAGTGGCAACAGTCGAAGTTTCAGTAGGGAATCTGCGCCAAGCCTTCGAAAGGGCCGCGGCATTCAACGCTGAGATACTTGGTTACGACCCAGAGGACATGGTTGAAACTCGCACTTGTGGTTTTAAGCTCGCTGGCGAAGACAAGCGGATTTCGTATGTTTACGATGAAGACTACCACGCAGAGAACAGCACGTTTCGCGAGAACATGTTAGGGTCAAAAGGTGGTGATTGCCCAAGCTATGTTACTATAGCATATGCCGCACCAGATGCGACCTCAGCTCAACAAAAGCTCTTTTGCTTGTCCTATGACAAGACGACCGAACAGTACTTGGGCTTTGAGGAAGGGGCGCAGAACGCCTACGGCCTGTGCAAGCAACCCAAGCGGAGCTTTTGCGAGCGTGTCAACGCATCTACGACGGCTGCGACCTCTATTGCCGGGTTCGGCAGTGGCGTGGTGGGATCGGCAGTCGGGTCAACAAACGTGGCCGGAGTGTCCGTCGTAGCACACAGCTCGGGAGCTTACATTTTGACAGGGACATCTGGTTATATCGCCGGCACGTTAGGAACCATCGGCACCTCGGCGCTTGCTGTGCTCACGGCACCGGCTACCATTGCAGGTGCGGCGGTTTCAGTCGTAGCACTCGGCGGCGCCGTCTATGTTTGCTCAGGTACAAACTGACGGACTTGCTGGGATTGCTCTCCATCTTAGGCAAGACAAATCGGTTGTCGGTGTCGACGATTGCACTATCCGATCACTGATTGCGGCGTGGTTCACGACGACCAGTAGACATCCTTGCCGACCGGGCCTGGCCATATTTTGTCAGGGTGCAGCTCATGGATCCAGATGAGGGGCCATGCGGATGTTGCCCGTGCAAGGCTCAACGCGCCCGCCGAGTCGTCGGCAAGCGCGTATCCCCAGCGGCAGCACTGGCGGTCATCGGTCCAACAGGCTTCGAGTTTCCAAACTTGCATGCTAACAGGAGTGCACACGATTGCTGAAAAAATGGTTAGCGAGGTCCGTCAGGCTGCCTTCTTGAGAATGAATTTCCGGTGGTATGAGAGGTAAGGCAGCTGTTCGGCTCGGAAAGGCCCACAAACCGTCCCCTCTTCGATTTGCCACTTCGCCAAAGTCTCCTCATCACATCCGATACCCAGCAGGATGGCGCCATCGTCAGTAAAGCTGAGATATCCCCGGTCAAAAAGGTGGTCGATGTGAGGGCTCAGCAACAGACCGTTATTGCCGTCAAGCTTCTCAAAGTCCGTTGATGCCGCCCACGGCTTGATGTGACTTGCTCTGAGGTGCTGGAGGTTGGTGACCCCAGTCACCCGGCAGGCCTTCTCAAACTGCACGAGGTTGGATCGGTAAATGCCTTGCCCGCGTCGAGACTGGACCAGCCGAAGCTTCTTCGTTTCGCCGATATCCGTTCGGTTCGAAATGGCTTTTTCGACCTCAGCTTCGGTTTGGTCAATCGCGATATCTACAGCTTGCGGGCTGACAGGCGCATTCAATGTTGCGACATCCCACTGGCCACCAAGCAACCGTATGAGGATCTCCGCCATCTCGGCTGGAACAACGGCGAGATACGCCCCTTGATTGCCATCTCCGTTTGCTTGGATCGGTGAGTACTTCTCGGGCAGTGTCGGGGCTAAAACACCCATGTGATCTTTGACACGCAACGGCTGATCAAGCTTCGAAAACGAGACAGGAACCCGCCAGCCCTCGTTCAACCACGCACTCCCTGCTGCCCCAAATTCAGTTGGCTTCGGCATAAGGATGGCCGGCGCAACGCACACACCAACGGCTCGGAGTTTTGCGTTCGCAAAGGAGAAGACAACGTCACCCGGCCGGACACGCTTCATGTTCTCGTAAAACTCGTGGCGTCCGCCGTCGCTGCGGGTCAGCGGCGACCAAAGATAGCCACCATCTACTTCATGCTTGTAGGTTTGCTTGTTGTTCACCCACCAAAAGGACCGGCCTTTAATCTTTGGTTCAGCCGCGAGAGCTTCTAAGTCCAATATTTCGAAGCCGAGGCCCGTCAGGTGGGGGACGACATAACCGAGACCGCCGCTGTGCTCCTCATATTTCATTGCCCCTAGATCCGGGCGCGCATACCCCCGCGCAACACCGAAGATCGCCTTTGAATCGTAGAGGTTTCCATCTTGTCGAAGGAAGTACCGTTTGGCTTCGCCGTACCCGTACTTCTTCAAAAATTCACCGCGCCCATCCGCATCGAACTCATCGATGGCCTGAAGGACAGCTGCCCGATCAATATCCAGGATGCTCAAGCTCACAGTCTCCAAATGTCTTTGCCGCCGCATTCTCTGAGGGGCTGATAAAATTGATGACGACATTTTCCGGGCAGCCGTCGCAATGCGATGCCGGTCCTGCCCCACAAGGCAACGATCCGCTATGTTACATTGGGAGGTGCATCATGCGACACCGTTTAGCAGCGTGTCGAGTACAGTCGCGGTGACGGCTCCTACGGCCACGTCGCCGAAGGCAGTTCGAAATTGATTAGGTGAGATTGTCCCTGACCACAAACTACGACCAGCGGCAAATGCACCGGATACAAGGGTCGACATTGCAACACCCTCACCGAGTTCGCGCACCCTCCTTCTACACTAAATCTCCCAGGCTTCATCATAAGCTACATCAGCTAAGCCACCGCGATAATTAGACACTTTGAAGGTAAAAATTGTTTGATCGGAGGCCGGCGATCGGCAAAGGCTATAACGTCACCCTTATGCCGATGCTTTATTTTTCAGGATCCACATGAAAATTTTTACCCGCTGTTTCTTCACCTTTGTGGCATTTGCACCCCTTGGACATTCGTCGGTGTTTGCGGCCGATATCCAGATTACGCAGGGGGATACCACAACACCGTCCATCATCGACATCACCGGGCCAATCGAAAGTGGAGATGCCGATCAATTCTATAATCTCGCGCAGCGCACTGAGAGGGCTTGTATCGACCCAGCAGAATCTGCACAGGTTAAGCCGCTAATGCGAATGCTTCAGCGGGGGTTTTCATGTCCAGCGCCTGATGCGGGCGTCGGTTGTTGTAGAAGCTGATCCAGTCGCCGATGGCGCGCGTCGCGTGCTGGATGCTGTCGAAGCGCTGGCGATGGATGCACTGTTCTTTCAGTGTCCGGATCACACGCTCGACCATGCCATTCTGCTGCGGGCAATGCGGCGTGATAAACTCCTGCTTCAAGCCATAGCTGCGGACCAGTGCGGTGTAGCGGCGTGACGTGAAGACCAGGCCGTTGTCGGACCTCAGAAGGAACTCGCGCGTGACCTTTCCCAAGGTGCCGAACCGGCTGATCAGGGCGTGCTCCAAGGCGCTGGCCGCCGTTGTCGCTTTGCCGGAGCGCGACAGATGCCAGCCCAGTAGCTCGCGGGTGTGGCAGTCGATGACCAGGGCCAAAGTGGTCCAGCCGTCGCGCCCTGCCCAGACTCGGCACAGGTCGGTGGACCAGCGCTCGTTCGGCGCGTTCGCGACCGAGGGCACGGCCTCGATGCGGGGCCGCATGCCGATCGGGCGCTTGCGGACCTGCCAGCCTTTGAGCTGGAAGATGCGCTGAACCGTGTTCTTGTTGAAGCCCAGAAGCCAGGCGACCGTGCGATAACCGAAGGAAGGCTCCTTTTCGATCATCGCCTTGATCGGCTCGGCAAAGCGGGGATCGATCTTTGGCGTGGCCTTCGTCGGCTTGTAATAGACGGTCCGCCGCGGCACGCCGAACCAGGCACAGAGCTTGGTCAGCGGCACCGCGATCCCATCCGCCAGAAGGCCCTCATGGAGCGTCCGGATCAATTGCCGTCCTCCCGCTCCATGAGGGCCGCCAACTTTTTTCTGGCGCGCAGCTCCAGCATGGCCTCGCCATAGGCCTCCTGCAGGTCCTTCAGCTGCTTCTCATACTGCTCGCGGATCTCCAGCGGGTTCGCACGCAACGCGTTCTCCATGCCCCGCTTGGCGTCATCCACCCAGCCCTCGATCTCCGAAGGCGACAGGTCATACGCCCGACTGGCCTCTGCCACCGTCGTCTTGCCCTGAATGATCTCGACCACCAGCGCCGTCTTTCGCTTGGCCGTCCACCGCTTGATGCTGTCGTCCATCGTCACACTCATCGCTACCGTCTCCTTTGTAGCATGAGCAGATCTTCACTGGGTCGATACAAATGCTTCTACCTGCACGCTTGGGAGACCGGCTCTCAGGCCAAGGCTGGCATCGGGGCCTGGATCACCTTCTACAACCACCAGCGGCCTCAAGCCGCCCATGGCGGTCAACCACCCGCCGTAGTCTACTTCAACACCATCGAAACCGAACAGCAGGTGCAGGCAGCAGCTTAAAGCTGCCGGAAATCTGTCCAAGGATTGGGGAGTAGCTCAGTCCGTTGATGCCGCCCATGGCTTGATATGACTTGCTCTGAGGTGCTGGAGGTTGGTGACCCCGGTCACCCAGCAGGCCTTTTCAAGCTGCGCGAGGTTGGATCGATAGACTTCTTTCTCGCGTCGAGACTGGTCCAGCCGGAGCTTTTTCGTTTCGCCGATATCCGCTCGGTTCGACATGGCTTTTTCGACCTCAGCTTCAGTTTGGTCAATCGCGATATCTACAGCTTGAAGCCCGACAGGCGCATCCAATGTTGCGACATCCCACTGGCCACCAAGCAACCTTAAGAGGATCTTCACCATCTCGGCTGGAACAGCGGCGAGATACGCCCCCTAATTGCCATCTCCGCTTGCTTGAATCGGCGAGTACTATTCCGGCAATGTCGGAGCTAAAACACCCATGTGATCTTTGACACGCAAAGGCTGATCAAGCTTCGAGAACGAGACAGGAACCTGCCAGCCCTCGTTCAACCACGCACTCCCTGCTACCCCAATTTCATAATCTCCGGCGCACCCGGCCGGCATATTGCGATACCTCAAGGCTCCGCAAGCAGCCTCGTGCACCCACTGCCAATATCGGCTGAGATCAGAAGAGCGCTCTCGCCATTGGTCCATGAACAACGGCCGCGTCATTCATTAGCATATATCCCGAAGCTACCAACAACCTTAATACTTTACAGTTCTGCTTGCGACAACAATGTCGCAGCTACCAAAAAGCGCCGCGAGAAATTCCTGCTCGAAGCTATACACTTCTGTGTCTCCCACGATTACCGAATAGCTAGGATATCCATCATGGCAGCCACTAACCACTATCTCTCTAGCGGCCCGGTCAACAGTGATCGTAAAGCGGTAATTGATGTTAGGTAGGACCCCAACAGCAGACGCTGTTTGTCCCTCCATGATAAAAGATGCGACCTCGCCGGAAAAAATTGGGGAGTAAACCGTAAATCTGTCGCGCACACTTCCAAGTTCAATCCCGACCAAATTTGTTACGCCGGTTAAAAAATCCGAGGACAATGATCTGGACGAATAGTCAATTTTAACTGTGTGCCTAGACTTCATGCCAGCCTGGAAGCTCAGTGCCCCCTCTTTAATCCTGGTTTCCACAACAACCGCATCGGGTAATGCCATAGTTTGCTGTGCCGAGAGCAACACAGCAACTGATCCCAATAGCATGACCGCGCAATGTTGGAGGCGCATAACCTTATGTCTCTAGCTCTATATTCCCACGGGCCACAAGCAAGAGCCTATGACCATTCTGCAACTGCGCTGGCGGAATGCTGTAACCAGTTCCATGTTACCTCGGTGAAGGTGGATAACACTTGCACTTGACAGCCGAGCACATCGCAGGCCAACTTGCAAGGGCAAGATCAGCATGGGAGTGAACTTACCGTGCTTACTAGTTTCTTCTCGCGAACGTCGGCCGGGCAGAATGCAGCCCTGCTAGTTGGTGGAGTAGCCGCTATGGCGTTAGCTGGAGCGCTGCCGCAGCAAAGTCTAGCGCAAGAACTCCGCTTCACGATCGACTGCGATCCTGTCCTTGTAGAAACACTGACTACAGTCGATCCTTCCGCCGCAGATGTAGCTGCCGCCACAACGCCTGCGCAGGATAGCAACTTCGCAAAGAGAATTGACGTTTCGAAGAATGAGGACAGCTGTCTACTATCGGCACTCCCATCGTATGTTGAAGGTAGCATACAACTTGCCATCACTCGCAAATCCCTGGCGGATGAGAAGTTCTTACTGGGTTCCGTGGACGAGGCAAAGCAATGGTATGATGCAGCTCTGGATGCAATTTCGGAGCTAGCGGAGATGCCTCCGGCCGCTCGCGCCGCTTCCGACTTCCAGCTTTCGCTTTTAGATAGAGACATAAAGTACCGGCAGCGACTACTTGCGGTAGGCGCAGACTTCTGGGGGAGTGGATATTTCAATCACCCGGCCAATCCAGTGAAGTTGCTGCAAGAGCTGCAAGAGAACTATGACGAATTTAGTACGTTGATCGCAGAAATTGAGCATTATCGGGCGAGAGCTGACAATACAGCTGTCGACCAGGCGACCCTCCGCGCCGTGCATAGCCAATCATCGTCGGACGAACAGGCGGAGAGGTGGCGATCTGATCAGCAGGCCGAGGTTGTTGAAAATAGTATTCTAGCCCGACAGCTTTTATTGCAGAGGCTTAAAGATAATCAGCGAAGGCAGCAGGAGATCGCAGCAGAGCTCTCTGAAAATCGCGATACGGTGGCGAAACTCAACAGCCAGTTAACAAATTCTGTTATTTCGGCCATTGCTAGCTCGGCTGGTATTAGCCCAGATATGGTAGAGGCTGCCACTTCTGGCGGCGATTTACCGGAAATTGCGCTCGGGTTAGCTTTCTCGGAACCAAGCTTCAGAGATGCAATTGGATCGCTTTCTCCCGATGTGGCTGGCCTCATAGACGTTGTGGCTGAGATTGAGTCTGTTGCTGGTAACATTGAGGACGCAAAGGTTGCATTAATTCATCTTCAGCAGGGCTTGCATGAGCAAAATATTACGAAGCTTTTGCAGGCCGGCTCTTTCATTTGGGAAAAGCTACCCAATGATGATCGTCAGCGCCTCTTGTCGGCAGTTGAGGCAAGTGTCCCTCTTGAGGAGTTGATCGATCTTGTTCCCGAGAATGAAGCTCTCATTGAAGAGATCAGCACGGTCGTCATAGAACTCGTTGTCAGTCAAAGGCCGTGGGAGGATGTCACTAAGGATTCGCTTCGCCGGAACGGGCTTCTACCTGCTTGGGAGTTAGCTACAGTTATTTCGCAAGCAAGCGATGGCCAGCCTCTGGACCAAACAGTACAGGCCATACTCGCCAAAGCTCTCGTCCAAGAGGTGTCTCAAGCAGGGGCTGGTAAGACTATTGACCAAGCGGGGGAGCAGCTAGCTGAGTTGCGAGCTTTGGTTGGGGAAGTCATACCAGATTACACGAGTATAGCCAGATCGGTGGAGCTACTCACCGCCGTTGAACGCGCCGTTGAACATGGGTCAGTTACCATTGAGATATCACAGAACGAGCTACTGGTGAGAGCCGAAGAGGCGGTAGTTAAAGTACCATTCCTTGAGGCAAAGACTATTATCAACAGGCAGGTGAACTCACAGGGCTTATCCTCCGCGCTGATTGCAAGTAGTGATGGCTCTGCCCGTATCTCCGTGGTTGATAGCATGGTGTCATTGGGTTTGACGGCCGCTCAAAAAGGCGGCGTTCCTCCGGAGCAAGCTTTGATGGCGTTGATCCAGGCCGACGCGGTCAGCGCGGGAACACTACTGGAGCTTGGTCAGGTAACTGGCGCGGATTTGCGCATGCAAATCGAGGCTCGACCTGGGCTTAAGTCCGCGTTGAACGAAGCGGGTGCAACCTTGCTTGCCGCTCAAGCTGCCGCAGGCGATCCCGCGGTATTAGCCGCGGCATCGCCGCCCGCTAGAACTAAAATCCAAGAAGCGGGCCTCTCCGTACGGCGCACCGACGTTGCAGGTACTTCTGCAGAGGAAATGGTCGCTCAAATCATTCTTGCGAACGCTGTGCCAGGCGGCGCTATTGCGGTAACTGTTCTGAACGCAGCCAAGTTAGTCGGACAGATCGAGCTGGCGATCACTAAGGGGAGGGAGCTGTACAACGAGGACAATGCTCTGATGCGGGAGCAGATACATCTTGCCGATATGATCGGGTCTACCTCGCGTGCACAAGGACTCGCGGAGTACGATCAGCAGATCGCCGAAGTACGGAGTGCAGGTGCCGCTGCAGCGGGTAGTGAGTATCTAAGGGGAATATTTAAAGCTTCCGCGAGCATCACTGACTCCCAGGCACAGGCGCGTCTACGGATCCCCTTGGCCATCTACTACGCAGAGCAGATGCGGAGAAGTTATGACGAGCTAAACCATGCCCTCTCGTTGTGGATCGGTAGTGATGGGAGTCCCCGCGGTACAATCGCTCGGTTAGTCGAAGACGATCCCCAATTTTTGAGGTTCGCACTCGATGAGGATATACAACTTTACCAGTGGCTTGTCCGAGATTTCGAAGGGGAGAGAACCGACCTGCGGCGGCTTATGACGCACTGGCGTCAGCTTATTGCATTGACGACAGACGTTTGCCGACGGGTAGGTTGCAGCTCCGATGCCGCGGTACTTGGGCCGGTGAAACAAACCGGGCCGGTGCGGCTGAGCGGACTTGTGGGAGAAGGCCAGTGGGCTAGCTTTAAGCGATGGGCAGCGGCACCTTCTGGGCCAACGTTCGAATTCAACATTCTTATTTCACCTGAGACCGAGATAATTGACCCTCGCCTTCAGCTGCTCCGAGTGGTCGAAGTATTTTTGGGCATCGAAACGGAAGACGGGCGGGTAGTTGATCCAAAAGCTGCGACCCTGAGACATCCCGGAGTGGCTTACGTATCTGAAAATCAGGGGAATTTTTTCAAGGAGTTCTACCCCTCAATCGAGAAAAATGACTTGGAATGGGATGAAGATGTCGACGTCGGTCAATTAAAACTGCGGTGGGCTCGTACTGCTGATTTGTCTCGGCGCGATTTCGAAGGATATGGTCTGTACACAGTTTGGCAATTGACCATAAGCCAGCGTGACTTACGAGAGATACCATCTGAGATACTGATAAATTTTGCCATTCAATATAAGCCAGAGCGGACAGGGCAGCCGGACGAGGAGAGGACTATATCGTTCCTGGCTTCTGAACCAACCATCGAGCTCAAACAAGGCGAGCAATCCGTCACTGAGTTGAATGGTGGAAGCATCAGCCTTATCTCGTCGGATTTTGATCCATGCTCGCGTATCCGCGTCATTTATGATGTACTTTCGTCCACAGGAGAGCGGGATGACGGAGCATCGGCTATCAATGGGATCACAGTTCCGGCTTGTCGCATTATAGGGTCGCGAAATTTAGATCCGACTCCAAGGTGAAACGGAGGTTAACATATGCGGCATACTTTCTTTATAGCGTGCTGTGCTTTTGCTGCTTGGTCAATGGCCTCAATGGGCGAGTCGCTGGCACAAAGTATGACTGGAACAGTTGCACCGGCTAACCGCGACTTCGCTGACGTAGTATCCGGACCTCAGTCTAAAATATTCGCAGGTACCGACATAGATGTAGATATTGTCGGCGGGCAGGCCGATATCAATTTTGTTCACAGGGAGCGAAGAGAATGCACCTGGTATGGCCGGTGTTGGTACGACAGGTGGATTGATCATAGGTTTTATGCACCCAACGAATGGCCAGAGGGAATAGAATACAGGTTCATTAATGAGGACAACCCATCAGAGATGTCTGATGTTGTTGTACTAAATTCTCAGAACAAGCGAATTAGGGCACCGTTGACCAGCCCTGGTAGATACGGCGCTTCGTATCGTTTGCAGGCACGCGTTAGAGGAGATATCGATCCAAACAGAACGCGAGGAACTTACGAGTTACGGGTCAATGTTGACACAGCCTTTCGTCACGATAACTTTGTCAAATACTTAAACAATGGGGGCTTCTCGCCTGTTGCTGCTGATCTCGCGCCGATGCTTCAGCTGGACGTGTGGACTCGCCAACAACATCGAGAGGGGCTAGTTCGCTCGTTGATCAACTATGCAAGCATAGTATTTCCCACCATTAGCCCCGATAAGTTAAAAACTGAGGAGCACTTCAAGGTGCTCGAAGTGGCGAAATTGATAGATCCTAATTCAACAGTGCTCAGTCGCGCGCTGGCGACCTACTACGTCGACCAAGGCGACTATGCGTCTGCCGGGCTGCAAATTAAGGAGGGCATCAAGAGAAAGGAAGAGCAACTCAAGTCTGACCAAAGCAATACAACTGTTCAGAACCTTAGATCGCTTAGGATTGATCTTGCAACCGACTATGCGCATCTGGGAGGGTTGGCAGAAAGAGAAGGGTCGTTAGCGAGCAGCGCTGACTATGAACGAGTTGACTCGATCTTCGTAAGGGCTGCGGATCACGCTCGCGGAGCGAACGCCAGGGATTTACTCGCCCGAGTATTGACTAGTCGGGCAAAGATCTTGCGGAAGAGTAGGACCTTGGAAGCTCTGGAGAGGTCAGGGGTGTCGTTCCAGGCAGCACGTGCGCTGCTAGGGCGCCCAATCAGTGGCACATTGCTGCACACCACAATGAATGGATCGCACGCACTGATGGCGGACAGTGATCCGTCTAGGGGAGTTGTATTCGAAAAGATCGATTCGTTAGCAGATGAGGCCGCACTGGAGGGTCAACAACTCCCTTATCCCGCAGTACGTACCAACAAGGGCTTGACACCTTTGGACATCGGTTCCGATGGATCAGTATTGGTCGACGATGGCGGGGTGCTCTCGTGGATGTCATTAAGCGATCCAGGTAACGTAGATCTTCGGACCGTTGAAAACGTACACTTTACCGAGGCACACGTTTATAGGGATGGCGTTCTCGGACGTGTTCGAGACGCGACTGGCGCATCGACCTTGCAGTACTTACATGGTTCAGAAGGGCCTAGGCCGGTCCTGACAGCAGACCTACTAACGCTTGGCGGACCTGATCAATGGTTGATGGCTGCGTCACGAGGTGCGAACCATGCGGCCATAGCTTTGAGGGGCAGCTCTGCTACCCAGAAATTTCATACTTTCGAACTGTCAGAGAACAGCCCCAGCGCTGTGCTCTCTTGGGGCTTGGAAAGACCAGATTCGGAGGTGACTCACATCGCACTATCAGACGCCGGCGATCAAATTGCATTCATTATACGAGACACCGCTGGCCAGGCCGAGCTTTTCGTAGGTAACATCGACGGAAGCAATCTTCGATCCGTATATGCGACCTCTAACGACCCAAATGGCCTTGCATTGGGCCAAGCTGCTGGGCTTGTATTCGAAGCTGATGGGGGCTCACTACTTTCGGTAGCTGGCAATAAACTGCTGTACGTTGACCTTCTCAACCCCGCAGCTCAAGCAGTCCTCACACCGATCAATTTGACAAGTACTAGCGCAAAAGTTATTAATGGCACCTTCGGTTTGGATAATTCAGGATCGTTGGTAGTCGGAGTTATCGACGAGGGCCGTGGTAACGGGTTTCTGTTTCGATTGGCCTATGATCAGTCTACTGGTGAATTCGAGTTGAATCCAGAAAGACTGAAGATCGCAAATATGATCTTGGCCGAGCATGTCCCAATATTCCTTGAGAGTCGCGGTGACATATATGTGGGACTCAGCCGGCCTTCCCAGAATAAAGTTTCAGTCGTCCAGCTAACTAATGGCACAGTAGTTGGACGTCGCGAGCTGCCAGTAGATGCTGGAGCGAGACTGTTGGAAGGCGCGTCGTACATAGTATACTCTGACGCAATGGCTAACTCAGTAGTCGTGACCACAGTCAGTTCCGAAGCGGAGCCTCTGTTAATATCAGCGAAGGAAGACCTAAAGGGGATCCCGTTAGGTATAAATGAACGTGCTAAACTCCGCCCCGTTGTGTTGAGTGGTCTTGCTAGAGATGAATGGCTGCTGGCCTGGACAGAGCGGATAAGCGGTAACGTTCGGTACATCTCCCGCTACGTGGGGCCTAGCAAACAAGGAGAGACTTTCGAATTCTCGGTTCGGCAGTATTCCGAGCTGATAGACACGCTAATACCTGTAGCAAGTCAGGTAAGTGTTGGCCCGACCGATCTCCAACCTGGTTTTCGCCTGTCGCTTATCGGTGGAATTCACAGCGGTAGCCAGCCTTTACCCGTGGTATCTTTCAGCAGTCAACTCTCGCGTGGCAGTTACCGGAGTCAACTTGATGCTGCCAATGCTAACGCGCCACTGCAAATACCGGTTTTCGATTTGTCGACCTGGCCGCCGGCTCCGGTTAATATCATAGCGAAGCCAACCACGCAGGTCCAGGCGTTCTCAAGGTCGACTGGCGTCTCGATTGGCGTGGAGGCCACGGGCGCAAACGACATGCGCTACGTATTGCTAAGAGGAGATGGCTCAGATCAGCCTATCGCGGCATCGTCGATGCTCCAGGCAGATGAAGTTGCTGAGTCCCCGTTGATCGTCATTCCGGGCCCGCTGACCACCGATGGAAACTTACAGGGAACGTCTTTGATATCGTTGGTACGCACCGCCCAAGGAACACATAGTGTGCGGCATGCTAATGTTACGGCAGACGGAACAATCTTGAACTGCGCTTCGTGCGGGTCGTACTCAGCCTCGATTGGGTCGCCTTACAGCCTATTCTCGGCGGCGGGTGATGTTCGAACGGATGCAGATTGGACTTTGCTCAAGGGTTTCGCCTCAAGTAGCGAGGCATGGGGGGTATTATCAGGGCCGAGTGTAATAATGCTGGACAAGAAATCAGGGACGATTCTCGATGAAGTTCCTCTAGGTGTGCCATATAGCCTATTCTCTTCCAAAGCCCACTTAGTAATAAGCCCGGAGAAAATGGGACTGTTGTATTCGCCACTGCAGGATCCCAATTAGGTGCGCTTTACGGACGTTGTTTCGCAAAGTTCTAGGGTGGATGCAGATCATGAATTTGATGTGGTAGCTGGGTTCGCGTGAGTAGATCTACAGCGCCAAGCGACAAGACCACTGACCTGCTCCTCTAAAAAGTCCGCGATTTGGGGTTAGTCTGTTCCTTGTCAAGGAGACGGACGATGAAGCTATCAAGGTTCACGGAAGAACAGATTATTGGCATGTTGAAGGAGCACCAGGTCGGGCCCGGAGCGAAGGATCTGTGTGAACCGCGCCGAGTTTGCCGGAGGCTGATTTCGGTTAGTTACGCTGCCATGGGTTCGGTTTCCAGAGCTGCATAGAAGTTTACCTCGGCTTCGGCTGGCGGGATGTTCCCGATAGGCTCAAGGAGACGGCGGTTGTTGAACCAGCCCACCAATTCGAGCGTCGCGTACTCCACCGCGTCTAAGCTGCGCCATGGGCCGCGGCAGTGGATGACCTCAGCCTTGAACAGGCCATTGATCGTCTCGGCCAGGGCATTGTCGTAACTGTCGCCGACGCTGCCCACCGAGGGTTCGATACCGGCTTCTGCCAAGCGCTCAGTGTAGCGTATAGACAAGTATTGGGCGGTCTCAACCGGTCGTCGCAACACTCTGCTGATGGAGGTTGCGATGACGACAGGCAAACGAAGATCCGAACAGTCGACGAGGCGCAAATTGCGCTCACCAGGGCGGCCGGGAGTGGCAAGGCAGTCGGAGCGGCGCCGTTTCTGGTCCCTGATTGCATTGGGTCTTTCCAGCGAGGACGCTGCCGCCCGGACCGGCATCTCGCAGCCGGTCGGAACACGGTGGTTTCGAAAGGCTGGCGGCATGCCCCCTTCACATCTAGCTCCATCCGCGGCGGCACCGTCTCGGCGCTACCTGTGCCTGGAAGAGCGTGAAGAGATCGCTCTGCTCTTGGTGCAGAATGTCGGCTTGCGTGAGATTGCCCGCCGTCTTGGCCGCGCTGCGTCGACTATCTCGCGGGAGATCCGTCGCAATGCCGCCACACGCTCCGGCGGGTTTGAGTATCGTGCGACCACGGCCCAGTGGCATGCCGAGCGCGCGGCCGAGCGGCCAAAGGCCGCAAAGCTGGCAACGAACGCGGCTTTGCGGCAGTATGTGCAGGACAGGCTCTCCGGCCATATCTCGCACCCGGGTGGCTCGGTCGTTGTTGGCCCGCCTACAGCCTGGAAAGGCCGGCGACATGGACGGCGGCAATCGCGTCGGTGGGCCAAAGCCTGGAGTCCCGAGCAGATTGCCGGTCGGTTGCGCATCGACTTTCCAGGGGACGAGACCATGCGGATCAGTCACGAGGCCATCTACCAGGCGCTCTACATTCAGGGGCGTGGCGCTCTGCGCCGTGAGCTGACGGCGTGTTTGCGCACTGGTCGAGCGTTGCGTGTTCCCCGTGCCCGGACTGCCGGCCGAGGAAAATCCTTCGTGACATCCGAAATCATGATCAGCGAGCGCCCCGCCGAAGCTGCGGATCGTGCCGTCCCCGGCCATTGGGAAGGCGACCTCATCATCGGCCTCAACCGCTCTGCCATCGGCACGCTGGTCGAGCGGCAGACGCGCTTAACGCTGTTGCTGCACCTTCCACGGATGCCCGGGCATGGTGACGGACCACGCGTGAAGAATGGGCCGCCTCTTGCGGGTCACGGTGCCGAGGCCGTGCGCGATGCCATCGTGCGGAGCATCGTTCATCTGCCCCGCCATCTTCGGCGGTCGCTGTCTTGGGATCAGGGTCCGAGATGGCCCGTCATGCCGAACTGACCGTCGCCGCTGATCTGCCGGTCTACTTCTGCGATCCTCACAGCCCATGGCAGCGCGGCACAAATGAAAACACCAATGGGCTGCTGCGCCAATACTTCCCCAAGGGCACCGATCTTAGCTTGCACGGTCCTGATGATCTCGAAGCTGTTGCAGCTGCGCTCAACGGACGTCCGCGCAAAACCCTCGGCTGGAGAACCCCGGCAGAGGCACTGGACGCGCTGCTCACGAACGCCGAAACTGACCATGTTGCGACGACCGGTTGAGACCGCCTTGCGAGCCCCTGTCGCTGTGATGAACCAGCCCCATGCCCTTTCCGGGGCGGCGATCATGCACTGCCTGTTCCAGGGCATCGAGAACGAACCCCGCATGCGCCGAATTGCTGACGCGCCAGCCAACGATCTTGCGGGCATAGGCATCGATGACGAAGGCGACATAGACGAAACCCTTCCAAGTGGCGACATATATGAAATCCGACACCCACAGCATGTTCGGTGCCGGAACACGGAACTGGCGGTTCACCTTGTCCAGCGGACACGGTGCCTTGTTGTCCGAGATCGTCGTCCGATGCGGCTTGCCTCTGATAATACCCTGAATACCCATGCCCCTCATCAGCCGTGCCACCGTGCAACGGGCGATATCGAAGCCTTCGCGGCGCAGCTGGTGCCAGATCTTGCGCACGCCGTAGACGCGCCAGTTATCTTCGAAAACACGGCGGATCTCGGGACGCAGGGCTTCATCGAGGCGGGCGCGGTCCGACAACCGCGCCGGATCGGCCCGCTTCGCCAGATGTTCATAATAGGTGGACGGGGTAATCGGCAGCGCGCTGCAGATCGGCTCGACCCCGTGCGCATCCCTGTGCGCGTCGATGAAACCCACCATCAGTTCGACCGGCGGTCGAGCTCCGCCATCGCAAAATAAGCTGACGCCTTGCGCAGGATCTCGTTCGCCTGGCGCAGCTCGCGGTTCGCGCGTTCCAGTGCCTTCATGCGGTCGGCCATCTCGGTCGGAATACCTGCCCGCTTGCCGCTATCAACCTCGGCCTTCTTGACCCAATCGTTTAAGGTCTGCGGCGCGCAGCCGATCTTCGCCGAAATCGACATCACAGCCTGCCACCGCGATCCATGCTGACCCTCATTGTCGAGGACCAACCGTACCGCGCGTTCACGCACTTCAGGGGAAAACTTGTTCGTTGTCTTGCTCATGATGCTCCATCCTACTCACGAGTTGGAGCCTCCGGCAAACCCGGCGCGGTTCAGTGTCGCAAGCACGGTGTCAGCGATGCGACCTTTGCTCTGCCCCTGGAAACTGGACCGTTTGAAGCTGGAGTTTTTGGTTAACCTTCCCTGGCTGGGAGAGGAGCGGAGAACGATGAAAGCATCGAGGTTCACGGAGGCGCAAAAGGCGTTTGTCCTGAAGCAGGGCGAGGAAGGCACGCCGGTGGCCGAGGTCTGCCGCAATGCGGGGATCAGCCAGGCGACCTATTTTAACTCGAAGAAGCGATATGGCGGTTTGTTGCCCGACGAGATGCGCCGGCTGAAGGCGCTGGAATGAGGCGCAAGCGCCATGGGTTCGAGCGCAGCGCCGAATGAGAACAGCCGGTTGAAGAAGATCGTGGCCGACCTGACTTTGGATCGGGAAATGCTGCAGGACGTCATCCGGCGAAATGTATGGTTCGCCCCGCCTGTGCAAGGTTCTTCCTGATGACGTGCAGGATTGCATAAATGTATCCGGCCTCTCGCGAGTGAGCTGGTTTTCCAGCCAGGCCATGATGAGATCCGCACGCGCCGTTCCCAATTAGCTTGTTCGGGCACAAAACCCGCTTTCGGAACGGGTTTACGGCGCGTCGATCATCCTTTTCGTCATCATTTCGAGCCTCGCATTCTGATCCGGTCGAACCGGATGGGGTTAAGCGCCACCGCCTGCTGGCAGGCGCCGTTCATATGTTGCTCCGGGCTTGCTGAGCACGACCCAGACCACTCTCGCCATTTTTGCAGCCAAGGCGACCGTAACCTTGTTGACGTGCATCCTGCCTCGCAGTTCGTCTGCCCATTGGCCAAGGCGGTCCTTCGTTCGGTCCAAATGCATCAGAACCGATCGTGCGCCGTGAATCAGAAGCGTTCTGACATAACTACTTCCTCGCTTCGCGATGCCGAGCAGGGTCTGCTTGCCACCTGTCGAGTGTTGCCGCGGCACGAGGCCCAGCCATGCAGCCACGTCTCGTGCTTTCTTGAAGCGCGACGGGTCACCGATGGACGCCAGGATGGCAGTTGCGCCAAGTGGTCCGACACCAGGGATCGTCATTAGCCGACGCGCGGTCTCATCTCTGTCCGCAATGTTCTTGATTTCAGTGGAGACGCTGAGGATCCGCTCTTCCAAGCGAAGAAGGTCCGCCTGTAGCTCCCGCAGGACAACGCGCGCCCGCTCGGTCAGATCATTTTCCGGGTCATCGATCGTGCGGACAATATCAAGTTTGAACACCCCGGCGCCTTGGCGGAGAGCGACGCCGTGCTCCAGACAGTATGAACGCATCTGACAGATAAGATTGGTCCGTCCCTTTACCAGTCGGCTGCGGACACGGTGTAGCATCTGCAGATCAATCTGGTGCGCCTCCTTGATCCCGACGAAGCGCATTGTGGGTCTGGTTGCAGCTTCCGCGATAGCCTCAGCGTCAATGATATCGTTTTTATGCGACTTCACGTAGGGTTTGACGAACTGCGCCGGGATGATGCGGACCTCGTGACCGAGTTCCTTTAGTTTCCTGGCTAGCCACTGAGACCCTGGGCAGGCCTCCATGCTGACAAGAGTCGGCGCCGCTCGCGCAAAGAACTGCAGAAGGGTCTCGCGCCGAAACTTGGCTTTCTGAATGGGTGCGCCGGAAGTATCGAGACCGACCACGTGAAATAGGGATTTGCCGATGTCGATGCCAAAGACTGCGCAGATTTTGGGTTGATGGTGCATGCTCATATCTCCCCTATTGACGGTGACACGATTATCGCCCGAGGCGGCGGGGCGAACCATCCTATTAGCTCTGAAGCCTGGTCGGATGCGCGAGCTGGTTCGCGGGATGTGCATCGATTGGGGCGTGTCGATACGCGGCGCTTGTGGGGCCCTGCAGTTCGACACCTCCACGTTCCACTACAAGTCCCGGCGCACCGATCAGGCGGCCGTCGCACGACGGATCAAGGAAATCTGCGAAACGCGCCTGCGCTACGGCTATCGGCGCGTGCATGTCCTGCTGCGACGGGAGGGGTGGGTGATCAACATCAAGAAGACCCGCAGAATTTACAATGAACTGGCCTTGCAGCTCAGGAACAAGAACCCGAAGCGGCGGGTGAAGGCCAAGCTGCGCGATGATCGCCAGGAGGCAGTCGGGCCAAACGAAGTCTGGGCCATGGACTTCGTTCATGACCAATTGGCCTTGGGCAACAAGCTGCGGATCCTGACGATCGTGGATACGCATTCCCGTTTTTGTCCAGCAGCTGACCCGCGCTTCAAATACCGCGGTGAGGATCTGGTCCGGACACTGGAACGGGTCTGTGCCCAGGTCGGCTATCCCAGGACGATCCGGGTCGACAATGGCAGCGAATTTATCTCTCGAGATCTCGACCTGTGGGCTTATGCCCACGACGTTACCCTGGACTTCTCACGCCCCGGCAAGCCCACGGACAACGGCTTCATCGAGGCGTTCAACAGCAAGCTCCGGTCCGAATGCCTGAACGCGCGTCGCCATTGCCGCTCGGACCAATGGCGCAACAATGGCAACTTCATGAGCCTTGCAGACGCGCGGGAAAAGCTGGAAGATTGGCGTAGACACTACAACGAGGACCGACCCCATAGCGCGATCGGATATAACGTCCCGATCGCTCTGCATTATCCCGGCGACGCAGTCAGCCCGTCGCCATGACCAAGCCGGAAAATTCCAGCATCCGGCGGTCCAAAGTCGGGGAGCAGCGCAGAAAGAGCCGCCCTAAGTTCGCCATCTGTACAACGGGCGGGGGCAACGATAGCTTCGTTCTCAATAGCGTTCATTATTTCTTTTGGCACATTCATTGCTGGTGGGATTAGCCGTGCAAACTTTTCTGCTTCAGCGACCTTTATTATCGAGGATGGTGAGAAGGCACGTGCAGGTGTCCCTTTTGGTCCGCCCGCTAAATCTCTAAACGCTTGGTAAATCTTGCCGTGACAATCTTGGAGCTTAAGAAAAGCACTATAGGTCGCTGTACCTTCAGCGGCTGGTATGACGCTGCCGATAATGTCAATGATGTAGCTTGCCCTCGAACTAGCCGTCTATCTTTTTCCTTCCAGTTCTTTATGGATTCGATGGGATCCCATAAAATTCAAACCCATTCAGCCTGCGCTTTTAATTTAATTTCACACTTCCATCAAGGGAAAACCATAAATTTAGTGATTTAACGCTTACGGGCGTTATAGGAATACTTTGCGTAAATATATTGTCGGCATAATTTAATAAATAATTTAATTTTAGGAGTTTATTCATATCCCGGCCGAATATAAATTAATTGTTTGCATTTATTTAATTTAGATCGATAATATTCAGAGGAACGCAAATAAAATAGTTTTTGGTGTGAAGCCTAACCGCCCGTTCTTTTCATCGTTGGCATTTTTTTGCCAGGTGAACGTCGGCACAAAGGTCCCGAAGGTCATGTGTGCCGCCCTGAGCGATGACCAGGTAGTAGATGCAGTCACGAGCCGGGGTGATTAGCCCGCTTAGGGCGTAACACCTGACACAACAGACATCCCGACGCCTGATGATGTCCATGTGTAGTCTATACGTGCTGTCGTTGTGGTGGTTCTCAGCTTTGGTCTACTTGCCCGTCATGGGGTCAGCAGCGTCTTCATGATCGCTACGACCGTATGGACTTTGTGAGGGCATGAGCGGTCTACGTATCGGATCAGCTTGACCTTGTGACTTTCTGCATCAGCAAGGATGCCTGCCTTCACAGCGTCATTAATAAGTCTAATTTCTTTTGGCAGTTTCTGAATTGTTGCTGAGACGATATCCCGAATAAGTTGGGGATTGGCTTTCTTGTACAGCCCTTCTGATTTGATCATGAATTGATTGCTAGCCCGATCAAATTTGATTTCGCCTTGCAGTTCGATAAGGATGCGTTCTGCAATGCCCTTGTCGGAAATTTGGAAATCCAATGATTGCAAGATTCGCTTTACTGAATATTCAGTTTGGGTTGCCTGATGGATGCGGGCTTGGTCTGACCGGGCTTGGTCAATGTCTTCGCGTGTAATGATACGCATATTTTGTTCTTTCGAATGAAAAAACCCGCCAATCGATTGATCAGCGGGCTAAGGTTTGACAACAGATTTTGAGGAAACGTCTTTTGTGTCTAACGAAAGTATTTAGGGGACGGAACTTTATTGTAACTAGTTTGCCAAGCGACCAGCTTGCTCGACAAACCGAGTGTACTCCTTATGAAATCCGTAAGCCTTTTTGTATTGCATTCTCTCCAATGCGTCGTACTCCCGCTTTATTATATCCCTCACTTTCTCGACTTTCTTGTCCTCTGAATAAAAATAGGCAGCAAACCACTCATTACGCGGCTTTCGTGATATCCAAGACATTGCGCTAACGTAATCGAAAAATCTGAAGTTTGCCTTCACGTAGTGCTTTGATGAAATTTCCTTTCCACTTAAATTGAGGTCATGATCTTGAAGGAAGGCGTTGTGCTCTTTGTTGTGATCCGGCTTTATTCCTTTCATTGTTGCAGCGATTATTGAGCACAAATATACGAAATCCATTTTTGGGAATTCGTCTTCCCACATAATTGTAGCAGCAGAAAACAAATCCATGAAATGTTCTGCTTCTCGTAGCGTAAATTTACACGATTGAATGAGGGCTACTACAAAATCTAGTGGGTCAGGTAGGATCGTCTCGGTAGCAAAAACACTTTCATTGACGTCAAGTGTTCTCCACAAAGTTCTAACAAACCCTTCCATATCCGGATCATCAAGATGGTATGTGCGGGAAAAAAATCTGCTCAGGTAATCCTCACTTGCAAATTCACTGCCGTATACCGCTCTAATCGAGTGGGATAACTGACTTGTGTTTGTTGATAGAATAAAAACCAAACCTTCGACGTCAAAAAGATGTTTAATTCTTTCCAGCATTTCTAGTGCGTAAGTCGGTCTGCATCGATCTAACTCATCAATTACAATATAGAGTGGTGAATTGATCTTTCCGCCGATACTAGAACTTTGAAGAAAACTTCTCAAGGTATCTTTGAAATTAGATTGACTTTCTTTTGCTGCCAGAAAGTAATTAATTTTTTCCTGGGCGTATCGTTCAAATTCATCACCAGCAACGTTCATCACTTGATCTTTGGCCTCAACCAATATGTCTTTAGTGGTTCCGGAGCTTATATCATCATAAATTTCCTCAACAGCATCAGAGAGATGCCGAAGTCCAATAGTCTTCACAGTTCCCTTAGCTATTGTAAGTAGATGCTTTCCATAACTTCTTTTAACGTGGTTGAACGTTTTGGATATCGCGCTGGAATCATCCTCAGCTTTCGGATTGACTCCAACAAGGTACCTTTCAATTTCTGCCATAACAGCGGTAAAGGGATCATCCGAATGATCATCCGCCCACGCATCAATATAGAGTGCCGGGCATGAGTTTGCGTTAAGATGCCTTACCAGTCGTTTAACAAAGTATGTTTTCCCTAAACCCCAATTAGCGTCCACGTTGAGAACAAATGAACCTCTCCCTCCCCACTTTCGGTAGCTTTCTGCAAACACTGGCAGAATAGTCGTAAGCAACTGAGCCTCTTGCTTCCGCTTAAGAAGGTCATCAGCCCAAATCTCATCAACAGTATCTGTCATTTTTCCATTTCCTATTTCGAATGATAATGTTGCTGATATGGTGGCTCGGTGACAAGAGTTGCCCTTGACGGTCAACTATGTTCCTGTTGTGTTCTCACCATGAGCGACATCACGATCCAAGACGTCATGGACTCATCAGCCACGATCCGCATCCAGTGCGTAACGTGCGGGCGCTGCGCTGTGCATGCAGGTCCGCGTCTGGTCGCAAAGCTAGGGCCGCGTGACATGCAGCTTCGGACGCTACAACGTCGCCTACGCTGTCGATCCTGTGCCTCACGCGCTGAAATCGTCATGCTGCTTCCGGACATCGACATCCAGACTGCGAAAGGCATTGCAATCTACAAGAAGCGAACCCGTACCATAGGCAGCTTGGATCATGGTCACGGGCGATAAAGCACCCAAGTCCAAGGCCTGCCAGTCGTATAGACGAAATGCAACTTCCGAGGCAGTATTCCGTCAGCATTACTCCATCGACGGGAATCAATATGAAGACCAGCTTTGCAGCGGTTTATTTGATCATAGGTGCCGGTGTGGCCTTCGGGGATAACACAGATGGCTTTTATATGATGGGAAATGATCTCTACGAAGGATGCACAGACAGTCACTCTGGCGTTGCAGAGTATGTCATGGCCGTCTTTGACTACAGCAGCCACGTAGCGTGGACACATAAAGCAATGGACGCGCGACTGTGTTCAGCAGATGGCGTAAAAAGCAGCCAACTCAGAGACGTTGTCTGCATGTACTTGCAAAACAATCCGACCACTCGGCACGAGGAAGCAGCCTCTCTCGTCTCGCAGGCTATCCGCGAAGCATATCCCTGCACGAACTGATGGGAACTCACATGAGGCAGGGCATTGCAGTAGGTGTTTTCGGGGGTGCAATTGTAGGCTTCATCGTAGCCCTGTTCTCAGGGGTGTTGGGACTATCACAGATCGAGAAAGCACCTGATTGGCTACAAGGCTGGTCAGGTACGCTTGGGGTTTTGGTAAGTGTGTATGCCGTCTACCTCGTGGGTCAAACTCTCACAGCGACACAGGATGCTTTAAAGGTCACACGGAAAATGGCAGACGACCAAACCAAGATCGGCCATGAGCAGACACAGGCACTTGTGTTGTACGAAGATCATTCTGTCACAGGTACATTCGGAACAAACAGGGTAGTAATTAAACTAAAGAATTACGGAATCACGCCTGCAATTAATGTTAAAGTGTTCCCATATCTTGTCACCCATGAATGGGTAGAAGTTGACCGGGAGACAGGTGCGGGCTTTGTCAAAGAAACAAGAAAGGAACCACTAGGGGCAATAATGAATTCAACTTTGCCACCCGGAGGAATCATTGTATTAGACAATAATCTGAAGTGTGCGAAATCAACCATATACAGTTCGAGAACCCTAGAAATCGAGGTTCAGTACAACACAATTTATGACTCCATTAAACCAGTCACTCGGCAGGTGATATTTGAGGCCCCTGAAACTGGAAATTCGATCAAACTTATTTTGCAGTAGCGTTTCTATCACCCCTGCCATGCGCTGTGGCGCAATCATCGTGTGACAGTGCGACTCCAAGCAACAAATTCGAAATCTCAGCACCGAAAAACAAGCAAAAGCTGATAAGCACAATGATTACATAATGATAACAAGATTCATTAAAAAACCTAACACCCAGGATTTCCGCCATCATTATCACTGTATTTCAATGGCTTGTTAATTACGCTCCATTTGAGAAACCGCGAGGTACCGAATCCCCGGCGAAGCCGGAAACCAAACGCGCCAACCTTCTTGAACGATGATGATGCTTTAGTAACCGTTCATGAAGTAATCAGATTTCCCGGTGCTAGCTGCAATTGTACAGGGGCACATGAGGCGTCAGCCGAATGTGCGCCGTGAATGATCAATAGTCCGAATAAGCGTAAGGGGGCGGGATGCGAAGCAGACCGAACCCTATCCGACGATAGGAGGATCACAGATGGATCGTTCATAAAATGCCCAATGAGATATCCATAAGGATATCATTGATTCAGGAAACAATGGAACCTCGATTTAAACGGGTAACAAGAAAAATAATTTAATATTTTCAATATGAAAATACCCATGAAATATACGGGTAACAATATTCTTGTTACCCGTTTAAATCGAGGTCTCATTCATTATAGAGTTTAGAACGGTCCTTCGGACCTAATCTTACACAAGATGATGAACATCCTTATGGACATCCCATGAACGCTCAGATGAACATCCTTATGGATATCCCGTGAATATGACATTAATGAAAGGGATACCCATGAAATATACGGGTAACAAGAACATTGTTACCCGTTTAAATCGAGGTTTTGTTTTTCAAACAAATTCATAATATCCACTTGTTACCCGCTTTAATCGTCGTTCCACCTACTTTCATGGGATTGAGGATTGTCCGCACGCTCACTACCGGCTCATTTATCCAGTCGGTCAAATTTTTTGCTAACTCTTGCACCTGATTTGAGGAATTGCCCCGTCGTATCATGCGTTTTTCACTTTTCACAAGCTGACTGCTGGGAAAGCTATTCCGCACCCATCACATCCCATGTCGTCCGATAGTCAGAACTTTACTCGGTTCGGTCCACTTTGTTCATTGACATCATTGCGTCTTTGGCGTACACAAAGCCATCTATATGACAGATAGCCATTGATCCGCTTTTCAGAGCATACCAATGGCGCATTCCTGACATTCCATAAAATTATTGCTTAAACAACCTCATGCGGGGTTTTTTGGCGTTTTTATGCCCTGTCGGAAACACAATGTCACCTAGATACTTATGTCTTCCTTATTGGATTGATTTTGTGTGTTGCAGAAAGGGATTCGGAGTAGCTACCGAATCCCAGAAGCACTTAAGGCACCAAAATAAGCGAAAGGAATACCAAACACAAAACTCATTGGATAAAGGAAATTACAATGCCCGAAGAAATAGTGCGCCGTTGCTCATGCTGTTATAAAGCAATTACTCCCCCGAAGGGTCGAGGTCGCCCGAGTCTCTATTGCGAGGAATGCGCGCCAAAGAGCAAACAGCAAAAGAATAAGCTGCGAGATATAGCTAAAGCTAACCGAGCGCTAGCTGTGCTAGATCACCTAACGAAACGACACAATAGTCTACGTATACGTGGTGAAATCGATGAAAAAGTTCTATTCGCCACTTTGTATGCAGAAATTCGTAAGAATCCAAAGTGCTTGCCAACCGACATGCGACGTGCTTTGACTCGATATATTGATCCAGAATTTAGAAAACCCAAGGATTGGATACCGACATTCGGGACTTATTTCGGACGATTTTGTAACGAGTTTAGAGGTATACGAGTATCAAACTTGGTTAAACTATACCCAAAGCCGGAGGAGATTAAGGAGTTCATCGATCTTGAGGAGTCAACTAAAGCACAGTTTGGTGGTGACTTTCCCTACTCTCCATCAACAGAATACTCTGCAATTGAACTTTTGATGGGAGGTTATGCAATCGATGATTCCGTTATCGAAGAAGATGCGGAAGATAGGAAATCTGACTCTCTATTAGAGGCATTTGAGATCGTAGATTACGTCGAACCGGAGAAAGAAAACATTGAAAATGCAATCTACAAAATTATGGAAAAAGGTGGAATATTTGGCATGGGTTATCCGCAGCATATAAGATTGCACTTTTGTAAGCTTGGATATTCCGAGAATGAGATAAATTCGGCATTGCGATCTCTACTTGAGAGCGGGCGTCTGGAATATGACTTTGGACAATATATGCTACCAAAGCCTGTACCTAAATGTAGACGGCGGCTTACAGCAGCCTGATCACGTCATACAGTCCCCTAGTGGCTTCGTGGTGGGGGCTTTCTTATCATAAAGGAACGATACCAGTGACCCTACAGATGAACCCCCTCCCCCCGCGTGAGCGGACACGATCTCTATTTAGCATGACGCATCCAGCGAGCAACTGTTCTGCCGTGAACCGAGAGGCGGGCAGACCGATCAACCGTCCCGCTGCAACAGTCACGGCGCAAGTCTACTGACACGTGAAAGTGGATTGTGTTGCCTTCATGACCACGTTGTCATGAAGAAAAACGCCCCACCAGTGAGGCAGGGCATTCCGGGTCATGTAACTTGGTTTGCCTTAAGGCTGGACTTCACCAGCAGCCGGGATGGGCTTGGCGTTAATCTTACCCTCTTTGTATGCCTGAATAATCCAGTGAGGCATCTGGCCCCGCTTTCCGACCTCGTAATCCTTTCCCGAGTCTTCCGGGTTATGGATTACATGTCCTGCATACTCGCGCTTGATCTTAGCTTTGATATCTGCGTCTGCGTCGTTGCCCTTGGGCTTGCGACCAGAGACAGGCGCGGACGCGGGAGAGCCTGCGCCGATGAACATTGCGAACTGATGGGGATCAATCCCTGCATTCGTCAGTTGCTCTTTCAGCGAATTCATGGCGTTTTCTTCTGAAACGCTGAGCGCTTCTTCAATGTTATTCTTAAATTGAAGAAGGTCGGCGCGGTCCATCGTGGACAATTCTTCAATAGAGTACACGCTAGGTGCTTTCGGGGCCATTATTCATTTCCTCACTTGCTATGCCATTACAGATAGAACAGCCGCATCAATTGTCAATTACCAAATTAAATTTAACAAGAAAAGGTTTCCAAATGACTAATGTAATACCCTTCCGGTCAACCACGTCTGTGACTATTCGCGACTTGGAACGATGGCTTTCCATTGCGGCTGAACTGGCGCATACATATCCAGACGCTCTAATGATTTTTGATAGAGTCGATACGGAGTTGAAGCAGGCACGAGCCGAACAGGATGCAATGTTGCTAAATGATCCTGTCTCTCAAGCCCGCGCCCGTTTGGCAGCTAGAAAAGCTAGTTGATCAAAGCGCAAGTGGAAGCAATAACCCGTGAATGTGGGCGAAATCCCCACCCTTTCCATATCGCTCACGCTTCAAGCCATGGCCCATCAGATCGCGCCTGATGCGTTCGTCAATTCCCGCAACTAGCAACCGATCCTCAAATGAGTGTCGAAGACTATACATCGACTGATCATCGGACTCGGTCAGCCCATTCTCACGTAGAAATTTATTGACCGTCGCTGACAGACTAGCACTACTTGAAGCATATCGAGGGAAGCCTGTAGGGGCATGCTTTAACGCCTCAAGGCTGATGCCCGTCAGTGGTATGATCCTCTCCGCATTGGCATTCTTAAGTGTCCTGTGGTCTTCGGGCCTGATCAAGATATGAGGAACGTCGGTATCAAGCCTGATAGTACTTGCAACCAACCCTGCCCCTTCCGATGGTCGGTAGCCTGTATTGACCATACCTAGCAAAATCACGCGGGCCTCAAGGTTCAAGCCGTCCAGCGCACCATCAGCAAGTAGCTTGGTCTTGATCCAATCATCCGAAAACGGAGGTCTGGTAGCTTTACGTTTGGTCGTATCGGATATTGTCAGACCCTCGGTACTATACGCGAGAGTAATCTTCTTAGCCCGCGCGACCGTAGCCCACATGGCTTTTAGGTACGTCAAATCCTTGTTCGCTGATGAAGCTTGAATTTCCTTGGAAGCAACCTTCTTCACAAGCCAGCTTCGAAATTCGTACATGTCGTCTTGGCTAATTTCGCCTAGTGGCTTGTTGCTGACCGCCTTGATGAAATTATTGGTTGCTTTCAACCGTGGCGCTTTGTGCCTTCTGATTTGATCGGCGCTTTTTCCTATGATCTTGTCCGCGCCGACACGATAGAATTCCTCAAGGGCCTGACGAACATTCAGCTTCGGCACCTTCACGAGTCCAATCAGAGCCTCAGCCTCAAGCTTATCGACCTTTCCAGATTTGCCCTTCACTGCATCAAGACGCTGACCAATTTCAGCGATAGGTAGTTGCGCTACATGATCAGCGGTCATGAAGCGATACCCGCGCCTTTGGGCCAGTCTACTAGCGGCTTCCATCCGGGAGTCAGCCTCAGCATCGTTCCCTTCAAGTTTGCATTCCCAACTTTCAACTAGTTCGGTCCAGACTTCCTCTGCCTTCTTGGACGCGATCTTTGGGGAGTCGGTAAACAAACAAAGCTGTATGATCTTACGGCCTTCGACGGCAGCGTATCTGGCCGGGACTTTGCGCCGGATATAGTAGCTGTCGCCACGCAAGACTGGTTTGGGAGATTTCATCGGATGGTCCTTCCGGCACGATTCCGTTGCCTGCATCATGGCTACGGTGAACCAGAACGCAACCCAAAAGATGAACCAGAAAGTGAACCAAAGAAGCAGTTTAGCCGCGTGAAATTTCGTACCCTACGCAAATTTCTTACGATTTACAGTGGTTTAGTGATGTTATGATTGATTGAATTTGGCGGAGCGAGAGGGATTCGAACCCTCGAGACGGTCTCCCGCCTACACACTTTCCAGGCGTGCGCCTTCGACCACTCGGCCACCGCTCCGTGACGCGGGTCTAGCCCGACGCACGGCGCGGTGCAAGGGGATCACAGCTTGGAAACGCGCTTTTGCAGTTCGGCAAGCTGGCGACGGATCTCGGCCATGTCGCGCTCGTCTTCGGGGGTTGCGGGGCCGGCGGGGGGCGTAGGCGTGCCATCCTCGCGTTCGGGGCCCGAGGCGCCACCGCGCCAGCCGCCCATCATCGCCTTGAGAAACATCTGCTGCTGGCGCTGCAGCGCGTCGAATCCCGGCATCGTGGCCATGGGATTGGGCATCGCCGCCATGTTCTCCATCAGCTTGGACTGTCCCTCGCGCAGCATTTCGAAGCTGGCGGCAAGGAACTGCGGGACGACCGATTGCGCGTTGGTCGTATAGCTGCGCACCAGGTCGGTCAGAACGTCCAGCGGCAGGACGCTCTCGCCCCGGCTTTCATGTTCGGCGATGATCTGCAGCAGGTACTGGCGGGTCAGATCGTCGCCCGACTTCAGGTCGATGATCTTGACCTCGCGGCCATCGCGGATGAAGCCCGCGATATCCTCCAGCGTGACATAGTCGCTGGTCTGCGTGTTATAGAGGCGGCGGCTGGCATAACGCTTGATCAGCAGCGGCGCAGTCGATGCGGCCATCCTGGGTTCCTTGAATTCATCCTGGCCGCCATGATGAATTCTGCACCCGCAAAACGCAAAGGAAAAAGCCCCGGCGCGCAAATGCGAACAGGGGCGACCGAAGTCGCCCCTGCCCGGTCGTTTCCGGTGATCAGGCGATCACTTGTCGGCGGTCGCCGTGGCGGCCTTCTTGACGGCGGTCTGGGTGTCACGGGCGGCCTTTTCAGCCACCTTCTGCGCATCCGACGCCATGTCCTTGCCGGCGGTCAGCATCAGGTCGACGGTGTCCATCTGGACCTTCTTGGCGACTTCGGCATAGGCAGCCATGTGCTCGGCGGCCATTTCGGCTGCGGCCGAGGCGAAATCGCTCATGGCCTTGGCGTATTCGGACGGGTCCTGCTTGACGGCAGCCAGCTCGCCCATGCGCGAGATCGAGTCCTTGGCCCAGCGGGCCGAGATCTCGGTCGAACGCTCGGCGGCGCTCAGCGCGACGCGGGCCAGCTTCTCGCCCATCATCGACTGCGACTTCATCGCGTCCTGCATCGAGCTGGTATCGATGGGAAAGTTCGCCATCATGTCCTGCATCGTCTTGGTCATATCGGGGGTCTTTGCCATGTCGTTCACTCCTGTGATGCAGCGACCGAGAGACAGAGGGAACGGGTCGCTGCGATCCATTCCATGCCACCAATATGAATGCTGCACCGCAGCATTTCAAGTATTTTTTCTGCGGCGCGGCGAAAATCCGGCGGGCCGGCGCAAGCCCTTGGAAAGTCCTGTGCGCCAGCCCCGCTTCAGCCTGCGCGCTCGTGGACATAGCGGCCAGGGGCGGGATCAAGACCCGCTCCGGGGTCGCGGGCGGGCACCATCGGACCGGCCCGCTCGGCCAGCCATGCACCCCAGGTCGGCCACCAGCTGGACTGCTGGAACGCGGCCGCGTCCTTCCAGTCCTGATGCGTGCCGCCAAAGCCGTGATCGCTGAGGTAGTGGCCGTATTTCTGCCGCGTGGGCGGGTTCACGATGCCCGCCACATGCCCCGATTGCGACAGGATGAAGGTCTTGTCCTTTGATCCCATCTGCGCCACCCCGCGCCAGCAATCCTTCCAGGGTGCGATGTGGTCACCCTCGCAGGCGACCGAACACAGGGGCACCGTGACGTCGGACAGGTGCAGGCGGTGGCCCAGCAGTTCGAACCCCTCCTCGGCAAAGGCGTTCTTCTGGCACAGGCCGCGCAGGTACTGTATCGCCATGCGTCCAGGAAGGTTGGTGCTGTCGCCGTTCCAGAACAGCAGATCGAAGGCCGGCGGCGTCTCTCCCATCATGTAGCTGCGGATGGCAGGGCCCCAGACCAGGTCGTTGGCGCGCAGGAAGCTCATGGTGCGCGACATCAGCTGCGCCCGCAGCAGGCCGTGGCGCTGGACCTCGGCCTCGATGCCGCCGACGAAATCGTCCTGCAGGAAGCTGGTGAATTCGCCCTGGTCGGAAAAGTCCGTCAGCGTGGTCAGCAGCGTGGCCGAGTTCACGCGGCGATCGCCCTTCTGCTTCAGCAGCGCCAGCGTCAGCGACAGCGTGGTGCCCGCGATGCAATAGCCGACCGCGTTCAGCCGCGCCTGTCCCGTCAGGGCCTGCACCTGGTCCATCGCGTCCAGATAGGCCTGGACGTACTCCTCCATGCCGGTGTCGGACAGGCTGGCATCGGGGTTCTTCCAACTGACGACGAACAGCGTCTGACCCTGATCCACCAGCCAGCGGATCAGACTGTTCTGGGGCTTCAGGTCCAGAATGTAGAACTTGTTGATCCAGGGCGGAAAGATCACCAAGGGCAGCGCATGCGCCTTGGGCGTCGTGGGCGCGTACTGGATCAGCTCGAACAGCGGCGCGCGATAGACGACGGTGCCGGGCGCGGTGCCGATGTTCTCTCCGACCGTGAAGGCGCGGCGATCGGCCAGGGACACGATCATCTCTCCGCCATGCTGCTCGACGTCGCGAACCAGGTTCTCTAGCCCCTTGACCAGGCTTTCGCCCTCGGTCTCGACGGCCTTCTCCAGCGCGTCGGGATTGGTCGCAAGAAAGTTGGTGGGCGCCATCATGTCGATGATCTGCGCGGTCATCCAGTGGACACGCTTGCGGGTCACGTCGTCGGGCAGGTCCAGCGTCGCCGTCGCATCCTTCAGCGCGCGCGCATTGGTCAGGTACTGCTTCTTGATCAGGTTGAAATAGGGATGGGTCTGCCACAGCGGGTTGGCAAAGCGGCGATCGGCGGGGCTGTCATCCTCGGGGGCGGTCAGCTGCCCAGTGGCCAGCGCCTTCTGCGCGCGGGCATAGTTCGACAGGGTCTGTCCCCAGAAGGTGACCTGCGTCTCGATCATCTTGGCAGGATGTTCCGCCAGCGTCTTCAGGAACGCGTTCGCGGCGGTCAGGTACAGCTCGGCACCCGGCCCCTCGACGCCGGGATTGGGCAGGTTGCGATCGGCCAGCGCGGCCATCAGGCGGTGACCCAGGGTCTCGATCCGCTCGATATTCTCGGCCAGCTTGTGGGCGGCGGGGGCGGGCTTGGGCGCCGCAACCTTAGCTTCGGCCTCGGGCGACGTGACCTCGACCCGCGGCGTCTCGATCTTGGATTCGGCGGCCTCCACCTTGGCCTGGGGCGTTTTCACCTCGACCTCCGGGGTCTTGGCCTGGGGCTTGGGCTTCGCGCGCGCCTTTGCGGTTGTTGCCGGTTTCGCACGTGATTTGGCAACATTTTTACCCGTCTTGTCCGGCTGTCTTGCCATGATCCGTAATCCCCCCTACTTATACGGTCATGATATGCGCAGGGCAGGCAAGGCGTAAACCCGGCTTCTGACCCCGTTCCCGCCGCCCCGTCGCGCGCAGATCATGTGCCGCGGCGCAGCAATTGTGGGGTTACATGTCGGTCAAAGGTCTTCGCGGCATCGTGTCCTATGACGCGATGGAGACGATTCGGAACACGAACGAATGGATGGGCGCGACCGCCCGCGCGATCGGGGCCTATCCCGCCTTCGCGCTGGTCCCGCATCCCGCGTTCCGGATGCTGGGGGCCTGGGGCCGTGTCACCGAACGCAGCTTCGCACGCATGGTGATCAAGCCCGACTGGGAGATCCCCCCTATCGCCGGAGAGGACGGGCAGGACCACGTCGTCTATGTCGAGCCGGTCTTGCGCCGGGCCTTCGGCGACCTGATCCATTTCCGCGTCGCCCGTCGCGACCCCCTGCCCCGCAAGGTCTTGCTGGTCGCGCCGATGTCGGGTCACTACGCGACCCTGATGCGCTCGACCGTGCTGTCGCTTCTGAACGATTGCGAACTCTACGTGACCGATTGGCACAATGCCCGCGACATTCCGGTCAGCGAGGGCAAGTTCGACGTCGAGGATTATACCCGCTACCTGGTCGACTTCATTCGTCACCTGGGCCCCGACGTGAATGTCATTGCGGTGTGTCAGCCGGCGCCCCTGGCCTTGGTCGCGACAGCCATCCTGGCGGAGGAGGAGCCGGCCGCGCAGCCGCGCACCCTGACCCTGATCGGCGGCCCCGTCGACCCCGATGCGGCCGCGACCGAGGTCACCGATTTCGGCAACCGCATCACCATGGGTGAGTTGGAGCATCTGGCGATCCAGTCCGTGGGCTTCAAGTATCGCGGTGCCGGGCGCATGGTCTATCCTGGGCTGGCGCAGCTGTCGTCGTTCATCACCATGAACATGCAGACCCATACCCGCGCCTTCATCGAACAGATCTATGCCGAGGCGCGCGGCACCGCCAGTGAAGGCGACAAGCACAACAAGTTCTATGACGAATACCTGGCGGTCATGGACATGACGGCTGAATTCTACCTGTCGACCGTCGAACGCATCTTCAAGAACCTCGAGATCGCGCAGAACCGTTTCACCGTCGACGGCCGTCCCGTCGATATCGGCAAGATCACCGACGTCGCCGTGATGACGGTCGAGGGGGCGAATGACGACATCTCGGCGCCGGGCCAATGCGTCGCGGCGCTGGAACTGTGCACCGGCGTGCCCGATGCCAGGAAGGTTCAGCATCTTGAACCGGGCGCCGGCCATTACGGCATCTTTGCAGGCAAGTCGTGGCGCCTGAACATCCGCCCGCTGGTTCTTGACTTCATTGACGAAAACGCAGCCCTTCCGGACAGCGTCAAGCCACGGCGCAAGCGTCGGGCCGGCGGCGCGGCCGCCGATTGCGGCGTCAACGATCCGGTCCATTCGGACAACGTCGCGGTCTGACGCCAGTCCCGCGGGACGGGGGAACCCGGTCCCGCGGATCGTTGTTTATCCCGCGATCGCCGCCTGATGCGGCACGAAAGGATCGCAGGATGACCGACCACAATCACCAGTTCTGGAGCCGTCTGGACGACATCAACAGCGGCATGCTGGGTGTGACCCAGGATTCGCGGCTTGTTCCGATGTCGCATTATACCGACCGCAAGGTCGGCGTGCTGTGGTTCATCACCGCCAAGGACACCGACCTGGCCCGCAGCGTGGCATCGGGTCCGCAGGATGCGATGCATGTGGTCAGCGATGGCGGCCAAGGCCTTTACGCCCGCATCCACGGCACCCTGTCCCTGTCCGACAACCGCGCCAAGCTGGACGAGTTGTGGAACGCAGTCGCCTCCAGCTGGTTCGAGGATGGCAAGCAGGACCCCGACGTCCAACTGCTGCGTCTGGACCTGACCGAGGCGGAAGTCTGGGCCACCGGCGGCAGCATGGCCTTCCTGTACCAGATCGCCAAATCCAAGATCACCGGCGACAAGCCCGACATGGGCGACCACTATTCCCTGACGTTCTGAACGACCTCCTCGATCGTCGCGACGATCAGGTCCAGACAGTCGGGCGAGGAGAACCGGTGATCGGCCCCCTTGACTAGGGTCAGCCGCAGATCCTCGCCCGACGCATGGTCCAGCAGGTCCATCGCCCAGGACACCTGCACATCCGCATCCGCTGTCCCCTGCAGCATCCGCGCCGGAAAAGGCAGCGAAAGCGGCTGGTTCAGGACCAGTTGGTCGCGGCCATCCTCGATCAACCGGCGCGTCACGACCAACGGCTCTCCGTACTCGCTTGGCAGGGCAATGCGGCCGTCGCGCATCAGCGCCTCGCGTTGACCGGGTGAAAACCCGACCCAGAACCCGCTTTCGGTGAAATCAGGCGCCGCGGCAATCGTGACAAGCCCGGCAACGCGGTCCGGGATCGTCCGTGCCATCAGCAGGCTGATCCACCCGCCCATCGACGATCCGACCAGAACCTGCGGGCCCTGTGTCAGCGCCTCGATCGCTGCACGGGCATCGGCGGCCCAATCCCCAATACAGCCCTCTTCGAACACGCCATCGCTGGCGCCGTGCCCGGAATAATCGAACCGCAAAAAGGCACGCCCCTGCGCCGCCGCCCAGTCGCGCAGATGGACCACCTTCGACCCCTGCATGTCGGACCGGAACCCGCCCAGGAAAACGATTCCGGGGCCCTGCCCCTCCAGGCGTTCATAGGCGATGCGCCGTCCCGTATCCGTCGTCAGATAATTCGTCATTCGCTCACCTCGTCCAATCCCCATGCGACCCAGGCCCCCAGGGCCGACGCCGCGGCGAAGGCGGCCACCGCCCAGTGCGCGCCCAGCACCGCCAGCCCCGCAGAGGCGGCGCCGGCCACCAGCAGGACAACACCGACCACCAGGTTCGACACCGCGGTATAGGCGGCGCGTTGATCATCGGGCGCCATGTCGACCAGATAGGTCGTCCGCCCCTGCCGCACGCCGTGATAGGCGATCATCAGGCCGAACAGAACCACCGCGATCGCGCCCGTCACCTGTGCCAGCCCCACCGCGGCCAGAACCAGGGCCGCACCCAGGGCGATTGCCCCCGCGACGCCCGACCAGATCAGCACCCGGCGGGCCGACCGGTCCGACATCCGCCCCCAGACCCAGGACGAAAGCAGGGATGCCAGCGCCGATGCCAGCACCAGAAGGCCCAGCTGACGGTCTCCCTGTCCCGCCGCGGCCAGCACCAGCAGATAGGGCGGCGCCAAGGCCGATCCCACCAGCAGCGACCGCGCTACGATGAACCGGGCCAGCTGTCCATCCTCACGCACCAGACGCAGCTGGCCGATGGACTGCGACAGGCTCAGCACCTCCTCACGCGGCTGCGCCTCCTCGTCCAAGGTCGCAAAGATCGCACCGCCCAGGTTCCAAGCGACGCCCGCCAGCGCCACCGCGCCGATGACCAGCACCGCCCGGTCCAGCGGCTGCCACAGCAGCAGGCCGGCAAAGACGATGACCCCCGCGGCACCTACGCTGCTGGCGAAACCCGTGGCAGCGCCGCGCCGCGACTTGCCCACCGTCTTGCCCAAGACATCCTTGTAGCTGGCCGAACAGACCGACCGCGCCAGGGCCAGCACCGCTAGGGCCGCGATGATGGCCCCGCCCGCGGCCGGCCCCTCTATCGTCAGGGCGATGCCCGCGATGGCCAGCGCCGCCAGACCCTGCACGACGCTGCCCACGGCCCAGGCCCATTTGCGTCGCGGCAATGCGCCGATTGCCCCTGCGGTGAACAGTTGCGGCAGCAGCGACCCGGCCTCGCGGACGGGCACCAGAAGGCCGATCACGCCCGCCCCAGCCCCCAGATGGGTCAGCAGCCAGGACAGAACCAGTTTCGCGTCGACCAGCCCGTCCGCCAGCTTGGACGCCGCCAAGGACAGGATGTGGCGCAGGAAGTTGCGCGGCTCGACCCGGCTCTGGGCGTCGGACAGGCCGCCGTCGCTGTCGGGGTCCTCAACCAGACGCTCGAACAGTTGCTCCTCGAAATCGCTGTGGTGGCTCATGCTGGCTTCCCGTGTGTTGCCGTAATCTTGACTAATCGCGCGGGCACGTCCATGCCTGCCCGACCATAACCCGCAACCGGGCGTTCCGTGGGCGCCAAACCGACGAGGAGGACAACATGTCCCAGATCACCCTCACCTTTCCCGATGGCAATGCGCGCGACTATCCCGCCGGCGTGACCGCCGCCGAGGTCGCCGAAAGCATCGCGCCCAGCCTTGCCAAGCGCGCCATTTCCGCCAGCCTGGACGGCAGCCACATCGACCTGGCTTGGCCGATCACCGCCAGCGGCCAGATCGCCATCCATTCGATGAAGGACGAGGCGCAGGCGCTGGAGCTGATCCGCCACGATTTCGCCCATGTGATGGCCCGTGCGGTCCAGGCGATCTGGCCCGACGTCAAGGTCACCATCGGCCCCGTCCGCGACCACGGCTGGTTCTATGATTTCGACCGGGCCGAACCCTTCACTCCCGACGACCTGGGCGCGATCGAGGCCAAGATGAAGGAGATCATCAACGCCCGCGAACCCGTCCGCACCGAGATCTGGGACCGCGACCGCGCGATTGCCCATTACAAGGCGGCGAACGAGCCCTTCAAGCTGGAGCTGATCGACCGCATCCCAGAAGGTCAGGACCTGCGCATGTACTGGCACGGCGACTGGCAGGACCTGTGCCGCGGTCCGCACCTGCAGAATACAGGCCAGCTGCCTGCCGATGCCTTCAAGCTGACCCATATCGCCGGGGCCTATTGGTTGGGCGACGCGACGCGACCCATGCTGCAGCGCATCTATGGCGTGGCCTTCCGCAACCGCGACGACCTCAAGGCGCACATGACGATGCTGGAGGAGGCCGCCAAGCGCGACCACCGCAAGCTGGGCCGCGAGATGGACCTGTACCACATGCAGGAGGAGGCGCCGGGCCAGGTGTTCTGGCACCCGAACGGCTGGAACATCTATACCACGCTGCAGGACTACATGCGCCGCAAGCAGCGCGCCGACGGTTATGTCGAGGTCAACACGCCCCAGGTCGTCAGCCGGAAATTGTGGGAAGAATCAGGGCACTGGGAGAACTATCAGGAAAACATGTTCATCGTCGAGGTCGACGAGGAGCATGCCAAGACCAAGACCATCAACGCCCTGAAGCCGATGAACTGCCCGTGCCACGTTCAGATCTTCAACCACGGCCTGAAATCCTATCGCGACCTGCCGCTGCGCATGGCCGAGTTCGGGTCCTGCAACCGCTATGAACCCTCGGGCGCGCTGCACGGCATCATGCGCGTGCGCGGCTTCACCCAGGACGACGCCCACATCTTCTGCACCGAGGACCAGATCGAAGCCGAGACCAAGAAGTTCATCGACTTCCTGGCCGGGATCTATTCCGACCTGGGCTTCGAGGGCTGGCGGATCAAGCTGTCGACGCGCCCCGAAAAGCGCATCGGCACCGAGGAAAGCTGGGACCGGGCCGAGGCCGCCCTGGGCAACGCCTGCAAGGCCGCGGGCCATGACTACACGGTTTTCCCCGGTGAGGGCGCCTTCTACGGGCCGAAGCTGGAATTCGTGCTGACCGACGCCATCGGTCGCGACTGGCAATGCGGCACGCTGCAGGTTGACCCCAACCTGCCGGAACGCCTGGATGCGGAATATGTCGGTGCCGACGGGCACAAGCACCGGCCCATTATGCTGCACCGCGCGGTGCTGGGCAGCTTCGAGCGTTTCATCGGCATCCTGATCGAGAACAGCGCCGGCAAGCTGCCCTTCTGGCTGGCGCCGCGTCAGGTGGTCGTGGCCTCGATCGTGTCGGATGCGGACGCCTATGTGCACGAGGTCGTGGCCGCCTTGCGCGCCCGCGGCATCCGCGCCGAGGCGGACATCCGCAACGAAAAGATCAACTACAAGGTCCGCGAACATTCCGTCGGCCGCGTTCCCGCGATCCTGGCCATCGGCATGAAGGAGGTCGAGGACCGCACCGTCTCGCTGCGCCGCCTGGACGCGCAGGGCAGTCGCACCGTGACCTTGGACCAGGTCGTGGCCGATCTGGCGGCCGAAGCCACGCCCCCGGACCTGCGTTGAACCCCGCCTGCGTCAAACGCGGCACCAGGGGGCCGCGTTTGACTCTTGCGTTTTGCAACGATTCGGGCATCCTCTCAGTCGCGTGAGCGAAGACTTTCTACCGCCTCCCTCTTGGGCAGCCGGAAGACCGAAAGCGGGCTGCACGGCCTGGCGCAATCCTGCGTCGGGATGACTTGAAGGAGAATACGGTTATGGCGACCGGAACGGTAAAATGGTTCAACTCGACCAAGGGCTTCGGCTTCATCGCGCCCGATGACGGCGGCAAGGACGTGTTCGTGCACATCTCGGCCGTGGAACGTGCCGGGCTGACGGGCCTTCAGGACAACCAGAAGATCGCATTCGAGCTGCAGTCCGGCCGTGACGGCCGCGCCTCGGCCAGCGATCTGAAACTGCTCTGATCCGCCATCGCGCGTGATCCGGACGGCCCGTTCGCGCGGGCCGTTTTTTATTGGGCGACAGGCAGGACGCAGGAATGAACCTGGCCGAACATGTGCTGCGGGCGGGGCAGGCTGTCCCGGACCACCAGGCTCTGGTCGTCATGGGCGCGGACGACGCGCAGATCTGGACCCATGGCGATCTGCGCCGCGCGGTGCTGGGCACGGCCACGGGCCTGACGCGCGCGGGCCTGCGCCCGGGCGACCGGCTGCTGATGCGGCTGGCGAACCGCCCGGCCTTTCCCATCGCCTATCTGGGGGCAATCGCTGCGGGGGTGATCCCGGTGCCGACCTCGGCCCAGCTGACCGGGGCCGAGATCACGCGCATCGCTGCCCGCATCGCACCCGCGATGATCGTGGCCGGCGCGGGCGTGCCCCTGCCCGACCATCCCGCCCCCGTCCTGACCGAGGGTGACCTTGACGGCATTGCCACGCTTCCCCCGGCCGATTTCGCCCAAGGGTCCGCGGATCGCCTGGCCTATATCGTCTTCACCTCGGGCAGTTCGGGCCAGCCCCGGGCCGTCATGCACGCGCATCGCGCGATCCTGGCGCGGCAGGCGATGATGCAGGGCTGGTACGGGCTGCGCGTCGACGATCGCCTGCTGCATGCCGGGGCGTTCAACTGGACATTTACCCTTGGCACCGGGCTGCTGGATCCGTGGACCCTGGGGGCGACGGCATTGATTCCCGCCGACGGCACCCCGATCGAACGCATCCCCCTGCTGGCCGCGCGTCACGGCGCGACGATCCTGGCCGGGGTGCCCGGTGTCTTTCGCCGGATGCTGCGCGCGGACTGGCCCCCGATTGCCACCCTCCGCCACGCCCTGGCCGCCGGAGAGCGGTTGGACCCCGGCCTGCGCACCGCCTGGACCGCCCGCACCGGCACCGACCTGCACGAGGCGATGGGCGCCTCCGAAATCTCGACCTTCCTTTCGGGCAGCCCGTCCCGGCCCGCGCCCCACGGCACGGCGGGCTTTCCGCAGCCCGGCCGTCATGTCGCGATCCTGGGCGACGATGGCCCCCTGCCGCCGGGACAGCCGGGCGCGCTGGCGGTCCGGCGCGACGATCCGGGCCTGTTCCTGGGCTATCTGGACGATCCCGACGCGACGCGCGCCTGCTTTCGCGGCGACTGGTTCGTGACCGGCGACATGGCGCAGGCCGATGATCGCGGCGCGATCACGCTGCTGGGGCGGGCCGACGACATCATGAATGCCGGCGGCTTTCGCGTCGCCCCGCCCGAGATCGAGGATCACCTGGCCAGCCATCCCCATGCGGGTGACGTGGCGGTGGCGGAACTGCCCACCGCGCCGGGGGTCAGCATCGTCGCGGCCTTCTGGACCGGTGCCGCGACGCCTGACCAGATGCAGGCTCTGGCCGAGGCCGGCCTTGCCCGCTACAAGCAGCCCCGCGCGTGGATCCCGTTGGACGCGCTGCCGCGCACGCCCACCGGCAAGATCAACCGCCGCGCCCTGCGCGAGGCGCATCGCAAGGACCGACCATGACCCGCCTGGACATCTTCGCCGATCCCGTCTGCCCCTGGTGCCTGATCGGCAAGGTCGAACTGGATCGCGCCCTGGAAAGCCGCCCCGATCATCCCTTCGCGATCACCTGGCACCCGTTCCGCCTGAACCCCGCCATGCCGCCCGAAGGGATGGACCGCGTGGCCTATCTGCGGGCCAAGCTGGGCGATCAGGTCGATGCCGCCGCGCGCGCGCTGGCGGAACGCGCCGCGGCCCTCGGCCTGACGCTGAACCCCTCGCCGCGCGAACCCGACACGACCGATGCGCATCGCCTGATGCACTGGGCCGGGCTGGAAGGTGCACAAGGCCGGGTGATGGCCGGCCTGCTGCGGGCGCATTGGCAGGATGCCCAGGACATCGGCGATGCGTCCGTCCTGTCGGCGATCGCCGGGGCGGCCGGCATGGACCCTGCCCTGACCGCGCGCCTGCTGGCCAGCGACGCCGACCGCGACGAGGTCGCCCGTCGCGAATCGCACGCCCGACAGCGCGGGATCTCGTCGGTCCCGACCTTCATCGTCGCGGATGCCCATGCGGTCAGCGGCGCCCAGCCCGCTGAATTGTGGCAGAGCGTCATCGACGAGATCATGGCAGCATCCCGTTAGCGTCAACTTGCAGACTCTGCAAGATGGGCCTATCTGAGGGTCTGACCCAACCGGTGACCCCATGACAGACGTTTCCCACCCCGGGCTTGCGCAACAGCAGCGCCTGCCCCTGCCCGAATTCATCGCGATGCTGGCATTCCTTTTCGCCACCATCGCCTTTTCCATCGACGCGATGCTGCCTGCATTGCCTGACATCGCGGCGGACCTGACGCCCGACAACGTGAACCGCGCCCAGCTGATCCTGACCACCTTCGTGGCCGGGATGGGACTTGGCACGCTGTTCGCGGGCCCGCTATCCGACGCGCTTGGCCGCAAGCGCACGATCACCATCGGCTTTGGCATCTACATCGCCGCGACCATCGCCGCGATCTATGCCGATTCGCTGGAGCTTCTGCTGGTTGCCCGCTTCGTGCAGGGCCTCGGCGCCGCCGGTCCGCGCATCGTGGGCCTGGCCCTGGTCCGCGACCTCTACGAAGGGCGCGAGATGGCCCGGATCAGCAGCTTCGTCATGATGATCTTCATCATGATCCCGGCTGTGGCGCCGACGCTTGGTGCGGGGATCATCGCGATCTCGGACTGGCACGGGGTGTTCCTGGCCTTCATCGCCTTCGCTTTGATCGGCGCGTTGTGGCTGAACATCCGCCAGGCAGAGACGTTGCCCCCCGCCGCCCGCCGTCCGCTGCGCATCGGCACCCTCTATGCCGCCGCGCGCGAGGTCCTGTCCGACCGCCAGGTGATGCTGGCGACGCTGATCCTGACGCTCGGCTTTGGGCAGATGTTCGGCCTGCTGTCCTCGGCCCAGCAGCTTTTCGGCGAAACCTACGGCAAGGGAGAGAACTTCCACCTGTGGTTCGCCGCCATGGCGCTGCTGTCGGGGTCGGGAACGGTACTGAACGCAACCTTCGTGATGCGCTTTGGCATGCGGCGGATCGCGAAATGGGCCTACGTGATGCAGACCATCGTGTCGGGACTGGCGCTGACGCTGATCCTGTCCGGCGTGCTGCCGCAGGGATTGGAGTTCCCGGTCTTCTTCTTCTGGGCGGTCAGCGTGTTCTTCATGGCCGGGGTGACCTTCGGCAACCTGAACGCACTGGCGCTGCAGCGCATGGGCCATATCGCCGGCATGGCCGCATCCATCGTCGCGGCGATCTCGACGCTGGCGGCGGTGCTGATCGCGGCCCCGGTTGGACTGCTTTATAACGGCACGGCGATCCCAGCGATCACGGCGACGCTGATCTGCTCGGGCCTGGCCTGGGCGCTGATGCGGCGTCTGAACGACTGAAGAAGGGCGGGGCCTTGCGGTCCCGCCCGTTCGTCATGGAACCGCCCACGGGGGGTCCGGGGGGCTGGCCCCCCGGCCGTCGCGGGACGCAAGGCTCAGGCGGCAACCCCTTCGGGCGCGCGCGCGCCGGTCATGTAGGCCACGGCATCCGACATCGAATGTTGCTTGGGGTCGATCACGCACAGCCGCTTGCCCAGGCGGTGGATGTGGACGCGGTCCGCCACCTCGAACACGTGCGGCATGTTGTGGCTGATCAGCACGATCGGGATGCCCCGCGACCGCACGTCCTGGATCAGGTCCAGCACCCGGCGGCTTTCCTTGACGCCCAGGGCGGCGGTCGGCTCGTCCAGGATGATCACCCGGCTGCCGAAGGCCGCCGCCCGCGCCACGGCGACGCCCTGGCGCTGACCGCCGGACAGGGTCTCGACGGGCTGGGCGATGTTCTGGATCGTCATCAGGCCCAGTTCGGACAGCTTGGCGCGGGCGAAATCGTCCATCGCCTGCTTGTCCAGCATCCCGAACCACTGGCCCATGATGCCCTTCTTGCGGATCTCGCGCCCCATGAACATGTTGTCCGAGATCGACAGCGCGGGCGACAGGGCCAGCGTCTGATAGACCGTCTCGATCCCCATCTTGCGGGCATCCAGCGGGCTGTCAAAGCTGACCACCTGGCCGTTCAGCCGGATCTCGCCCTCGTCGGGCTTGACCGCGCCCGAGATGGCCTTGATCAGGCTGGACTTGCCGGCGCCGTTGTCGCCGATCACGGCAAGGATCTCGCCGGGATAAAGGTCGAAGTCGGCGTGATCCATGGCAGTCACACGGCCGTAGCGCTTGACCAGGTTGCGGGCGGTAAGCAGCGGCTCGGTCATGACGACACCTTTCTGATCCATTGGTCAATGGCGACGGCGAAGATGATCAGCCAGCCGGTCGCAAACAGCTGCCACAGCACGTCCACACCCGCCAGCCGCAGGCCCGAGTTGAACACGCCCACGATCAGCGCCCCGATCAGCGGCCCCACGATCGACCCGCGACCCCCGAACAGCGAGATGCCCCCGATGACCACGGCCGTGATCGATTCCAGGTTCGCCTCGAAGAACGACGTCGGGCTGATCGACCCCACGCGACCGATGGACGACCATGCCGCCAGGCCGCAGATCAGGCCCGCCACGACATAGACCGACAGCAGCACGCGCTTGGTCTGAATGCCGGCCAGCGCGGCCGATTCCGGGTCGTCGCCGACCGCATAGACCCGCCGCCCCCAGGCGGTATAGTACAGCGCATAGAACAGCACCGCGAACACAACCAGCATCAGCACCACGCCATAGGTCAGCACGGCGCCGCCCAGGTTGAACCGGGTGCCGAAGAACTTCAACAGCGGCGCGTCCATGTCCAGGGTCTGGCTGCGGATCGTCTCTCGACCCGACAGGTAGTAGTTCAGCGCCAGGAACACGTTCCAGGTCCCAAGCGTGGTGATGAAGGGCGGCAGCTTCAGCCGCGTGACCAGAAAACCGTTCAGCGCGCCGGTTCCCGCCCCGCAGGCCAGGCCGACCAGGATGGCGATCGGGACCGGGATGCCGAAGTTGACCGCCAGCTGCCCCATCACGACCGAGATCAGCACCATGACCGCGCCGACTGACAGGTCGATGCCCGCGGTCAGGATGACCAGCGACTGCGCCGCCGCCAGCGTGCCGACGACGGCCACCTGCTGCAGGATCAGCGACAGGTTGAACGCCGAGAAGAAGTTGGGAGAGATCAGCCCGAAGGCGATCAGCGACAGGACCAGCACGATGACCGGAACCATGGTGGGATACTGGTGCAGGAAATGCTGCACCCGGTCCAGCGTGCTGCGGTGACGATGGTCGAACTGCGCGACCTTCTCACCGGCAACGCGCTCGACCACGGGATCGGGGGTGTCGGACATCGGGGACCTCGTGGCGTGTCACGGAAGGCGACGGCGGCCAACCCGCCGTCGCGACGTCATGCGGCGGGGGGCATCAGCCCCAGCACTGCTCCAGGCCTTCGGCCACGCTGATCGACGGCACGCCCTCGACCGGCTTGTCCGTGACCAGGTTCACGCCGGTGTTGGTGAAATCCAACCCTTCGCTGGTTTCCGGCTTGGTGCCGTCGGCGGCAAAGGCCGCGATGGCCTCGATGCCCATCGACGCCATCAGCAGCGGATACTGCTGGGCGGTGGCGCCGATCACGCCCGCCTCGACGTTCTGGACACCGGGGCAGCCGCCGTCGATCGACACGATCAGGGCGTTCTCTTCCATGCCGAAGGACTTCAGCGCCTCATAGGCGCCGGCCGCGGCCGGTTCGTTGATCGTGTAGACCAGGTTGATCGCCGGATCGCGCTGCATCAACGCCTCCATGGCCTGCTGACCGCCTTCCTCGTTGCCCGAGGTGACCTCGTGGCCGACAATGCGGGCATCGTCCTCGTCACCGATGACGTTCTCGTCCTTCACGTCGATGCCAAAGCCCGCCATGAAGCCCTGATCGCGCAGCACGTCCACCGACGGCGCGCTGGCCGACAGGTCCAGCATGGCGATCTTGGCATCCGCCGCAGCATCGCCCATCTGGCCCGCGGCCCAGGCGCCGATCAGGCGGCCCGCCTCGCGGTTGTCGGTGGCAAATGTCGCGTCGGCTGCATCGATCGGGTCCAGCGGCGTGTCCAGCGCGATGACCAGGATCCCCGCCTCGCGGGCCTGGCCCAGCGATTCGGTGATGGCCTTGGTGTCGGACGCGGTGATCAGGATGCCCTTGACGCCCGCCGCGATGCAGCTTTCGACGGCCTGCTGCTGGGTCTCGTGGTCGCCGTCGATCTTGCCGGCAAAGGTCATCAGCTCGATGCCCAGCTCCGCGGCCTTGGCGGTGGCGCCTTCCTTCATCTTCACGAAGAACGGGTTAATGTCCGTCTTGGTGATCAGGCAGGCCTTGGTGGCCTCTTGCGCTTGGGCAAAGCCTGCCGACAGGGCAAGCGCGGACACCGCGACGGATGCGCGGATAACGGTTTTGATGGTCACTTGACTAACTCCTCCAGCACGACGGTTCCTCGGCCGTCTTGATGTTACAAAGCACCAGAAGATTGCGCTTGTCAATAAATCAATCATGTTGATTAATGCGATTCAGGAGGACGGAACCCATGCCCCTAGATCGTGACGGCCCCGGCGCGCTCAGCCGGAACGAACGGCTGATCCTGTCGCTGATCCGACGGCGGGGACCGATGCCGCGCGCGGCGCTGGCGCAGCTGACGGGGCTGTCGGCACAGTCCATCACCAACCTGACGCGCAAGCTGATGATGGCGGGCTATCTGGATGCCGGTGCGGTGGTGCGGGGCAAGGTCGGCCAACCCTCGACCCCGCTGGCGCTGGCCCCGGACGGGGCGTGGTTCCTGGGGCTCAAGATCGGACGCCGGCTGGTCGAACTGGCGCTGGTCGATTTCGCGGGCCGCGTGCGCATGCACCGCCAAGAGGTCTATGCCCATCCCACCCCCGACCGCGTGCTGGCATTCGCGCGTCAGGGGCTGGACACGATGACCGCATCGCTGGACCCCGGCCAGCGCGCACGTCTGATGGGCCTGGGTGTCGCGACCCCCTATCGGCTGTGGGACTGGGGCCAGGAGATGGCCGACTGGCTGGACCACGACCTGCAGGCCGAACTGTCGCGCAGCCTGCCCGTCCCGATCTTCGTGGAAAACGACGCCACCACCGCCTGCGGGGCAGAGCTGATCTTCGGCAAGACGGATCTGCCGCGGGACTTCATCCATATCTACATCGCCCATTTCGCGGGCGGCGGGATCGTCCTGGACGGCGCGCTGCGCCATGGTCCGACCCGCAACGCGGGCGCCCTGGGGTCGATGCCCATTCCGGTCGTGGGCGCACAGGGCGGCCAGCTGCTGGAAAAGGCCTCGGTCTCGGCGCTGGAGGCCCTGATCGGACGGTCCCTGCCGCCAGACGATTCGGGCTGGGACGTTCCCACCGGGATCGAGGCGGAATGGGCCGACCAGGCGGGCCGGGCGCTGGCCTTCGTCGCGCTATCGGCGGTGGCTCTGGTCGATCTGCCGCTGGTGGTGATCGACGGGGCGGTACCGCCCGCGACGCGCGCGCGGCTGGCCCAGGCGACCCGCGTGGCGCTGGAGGGGATGCCGACCGCCGGCATCGACCGTCCGCAGGTGATCGAGGGATCGCTTGGCCGCAGCGCGCGCATCCTGGGGGCCGCGGGGCTGCCGCTGGCGCATTTCTTTCAGCCGGACGGGGCGCTGGACTAGGGCGATTGCGGTTGACACCGGGGCCTGCGCGTCTATACGGCACGCTTCGTTGGTGTTGGTGGACCCCGCAAGGGGAACCCTGTCAGGCCCCGGATCGCAAGACCCCTGGGCCAAAGGACAACGCCCTTCGCAACCTGTTGAAGGAGATCAGCCGTGACCAAACGCACGTCTGCCAAGTACAAACTCGATCGCCGCATGGGCGAGAACATCTGGGGCCGCGCCAAGTCGCCCGTCAACCGTCGCGAATACGGCCCCGGCCAGCACGGCCAGCGCCGCAAGAACAAGCTGTCGGACTTCGGCACCCAGCTGCGCGCCAAGCAGAAGCTCAAGGGCTACTACGGCGACCTGACCGAAAAGCAGTTCCGCCGCATCTATGCCGAAGCCGAGCGGATCCGTGGCGACACCGGCGAGAACCTGGTCGGCCTGCTGGAGCGCCGCCTGGACGCCGTCGTCTATCGCGCCAAGTTCGTGGCGACCATCTGGGCCGCCCGCCAGTTCGTGAACCACGGCCACATCCAGGTCAACGGTCAGCGCGTGAACATCGCGTCCTACCGCGTCAAGGAAGGCGATGTCATCTCGATCCGCGAGCGTTCGCGCCAGCTGGCCATCGTGCTGGAAGCCGTCGCCCTGACCGAGCGTGACGTCCCGGACTATCTGGAAGTCGACCACAACAAGATGACCGCGACCTTCGTGCGCACCCCGGCCCTGGGCGACATCCCCTATGCCGTGCAGATGGAACCGAACCTGGTCGTCGAATTCTACGCGAAGAACTGATCTTCGCCAGATCGACCGTCTTTGGGCCGCATCTTCGGATGCGGCCTTTTGCATGGCATCGCGCCCATTTTTCCGATCGTCGTTCGATCAGGATCGGCTGGCGGGGCGGCGTTCGTCCCCTTTGGACTGCCGTGATGGCCCACATCCAGCGCGGACCCTTTGAACTGACCGCCCCAACCAATCCCGGTTCTGGCCGCTTGACCGGAAACGGGGCTTGGATCGCGCATCCCAGCGGTCATCGGGCCAGGATTGGCTTTGGCCCCATCGGATTGCGGATCTGTGCATCATTGATCGGGACACGGTCATCCGCTGTGGCGGCGATGGCATCGTGCTGCGCCATGTCGACATCCCGCCGATCAACGCAGCGGAATTCGTCCTTGCCCAAGCATGCGGCACGCGACGGTTTGGGGGCTTTCCTTGGCATCGGCACGGCACTAAACGGGGCCGGACACAAGGATGGACCCCCATGACCCAGACCCCCGTGCAGCCCGGCATCATGGATATCGCGCTTTACGTCAGCGGCGAAAGCACGCTGGCGGGCCGCGACGACGTGCTCAAGCTGTCGTCGAACGAGAACCCGCTTGGCCCCAGCCCCGCGGCCCAGGACGCGTTCCGCCGCGCGGCGGGCGATCTGCACCGCTATCCGGCGACCGATCACGCGGGCCTGCGCGCGGCCATCGGCCAGGTGCACGGGCTGGATCCGGACCGCATCATCTGCGGCGTGGGCTCGGACGAGGTGCTGCAGTTCGTGGTTCAGGCCTTTGCCGGTCCGGACGACGAGGTCATCACGACCGAGCACGGCTTTTCGATGTATCCCATCCTGGCACGCATGGTCGGCGCGATCCCGGTGACCGTGCCGGAGGACACGCGCCGGGTCGATGTGGACGCGATCCTGGCCGCGGTGACCGAGCGCACACGCGTCGTCTTCATCGCGAACCCGGCCAATCCGACCGGCACGATGCTGGGCGCGGACGAGTTGCAGCGCCTGGTCGACGGCCTGCCGCCGCAGGTGTTGTTCGTCCATGACGGCGCCTATACGGAATTCGCCGACGGGTTCGACGGCGGCGCGTCGCTGGTCGACCGGCATCCGAACGTGATCATGACGCGGACCTTCTCCAAGGCCTATGGCCTGGGCGGGCTGCGCATCGGATGGGGCTATGCCGCGCGCGCGGTGATCGACGTGCTGAACCGCATCCGCCAACCCTTCAACCTCTCCAACGCCCAGATGGAGGCCGCACGTGCCGCCGTCCTGGACCGCGACTTCACCGACCGCTGCATTGCGCTGAACGCGCGGATGCGCGACCGGATTCGGCAATCGCTGATCCAGATGGGCATCGGCTGCGACGAAAGCTTCGCCAATTTCGTGCTGGCCCGCTTTGACAGCCCCCAGACCGCGGCCGCGGCCGATGCGGCACTGCGCGCCGAAGGCATCCTGGTGCGGCGCGTGGGCGGATACGGCCTGCCCGAGGCGCTGCGCATCACCGTGGGCGACGAGGCGGCCGTGACGCGGGTGCTGGACTGCCTGGGCAACTTCATGCAGGGGCGCGCGCAATGACCCAGGTCTATGACAAGGTGGCGCTGATCGGGCTGGGCCTAATTGCGGGATCGATGGCGCATGCCATTCGCGACGGCGGCCTGGCCGGCCGCGTCACCGGCTATGCCCGCAGCCAGGCGACGCGCGACACCGCACGCGAGATCGGCCTGTGCGAGGTCTGCGACACCGCCGCCCTGGCGGTGGCCGGCGCCGATCTGGTGGTGCTGGCCGTCCCCGTCGGCGCCATGGCCGAGGTCATGGCCGAGATCGCGCCCCATCTGGCCCCCGGTGCCACGATCACCGATGTCGGTTCGGTCAAGCAGTCGGTCATCGACGCGGTCGCCCCCTGCCTGCCGGCAGGCGTGCATTTCATCCCCGGACACCCGCTGGCCGGCACCGAACATTCAGGGCCCCGCGCGGGCTTTGCCAGCCTGTTCCGCAACCGCTGGTGGCTGTTGACGCCGCTGGCCGACACCGACCCGGAGGCGCTTGCGCGGCTGGACCGGCTGATCACCGCGATGGGCGCCAAGACCGACCGGATGGACGCCCCCCATCACGACCTGGTCCTGGCCGTGACCAGCCATGCGCCGCACCTGATCGCCTATACGATGGTGGGGGTGGCCGACCACCTGCGCCGTGTGTCCGGCGAGGAGGTGATCCAGTATTCCGCCGCCGGTTTCCGCGACTTCACCCGGATCGCGGCCAGCGACCCGACGATGTGGCGCGACGTGTTCTTGCACAACAAGGAGGCGACGCTGGACATCCTGGGTCGCTTCACCGAGGAGCTGTTCGTCCTGCAGCGCGCGATCCGCATGGGCGACGGCCAGCAGCTGCACGACTACTTCACCCGCACGCGGGCGATCCGCCGCGGCATCATCGAGGCCGGACAGGACACCGAGGCGCCCGATTTCGGCCGCACCCCCGGCGCCCGACCCGCGGGCTAGATCGCCGGGGCGGGGCCGATCGGCACACCGCCCAGGATCAGCTGGCCATCGCGCATGATGACGGCCACGCGCAACTCGCCCTCGGCCGCTGCGGGAAAGTCGGGGCCGGGCAGCGTGTCGTCCAGTTCCGCCCGCGACAGCTGCGACAGTCCCGCCCGCAGCAGCATCGCGGCCTGCGCCGGGATCAGCCCCAGCCCGGTGGCCATCCCGATCATCGCATCCGCGTCTGCGGAATACAGCGCCACCTGCCCTTCGGCCAAGCCCTGGTCGTCGCGCGACAGGCGACCCACGATGCGCAGGCCGATCGTGTCGGCGCGCAGGTCCAGACCGGCGGTCTGCCAGCCGACGATCTGCGGCGCGGCGTCGCCGGTGACCGTGGGCGTGCTGTCCAGCCAGATCCGCAGCGGCCCCGTGACCGACAGCGGTCCGGGGATCGGACCGGGGTCCAGCCCCAGCTGCGCCAGTCCGCCGACCTGCAGGTCGGTCAGTCCCAGATCGAGGTCATAGGCGGCGCGCGCGGGGCGCGGCGCATCCGATCCCAGCCCCGCCAGCCGCGCCTGCAGCGACAGGCCCTGCGCCAGGGGCTGGCCGTCCAGCGTCAAGTCGCGGGCCTGCACGTCCAGCCGGTTGGGCGCCATGCCGTTCAGAGGGGACAGGGCCATGCTGGCCACGGGTGCAGACAGGCCCAGCTGCCTCACCTGCCCGCCTTGGGTAACCGCCGCCCCGTCGGGCAGGTCCAGCCGCGCGGTCAGCGGCGACGCAGGCGACAGGAACAGGCGCGCCCAGGGCAGGCTGATGGAAAGCGCCGGGTCCGACCAGGACGGTTCGGACAGCGCGACGCCGATCCGGCGCGGATCGCGCAGGGGCGAAACCGATGCGGCCTGCAGCGCCGGGTCCTGCGCGATCAGTGCGGCCACGCGGTTGCAGGCCAGCGTCTCGGCGCCCAGCCAGCCGCCCGCCAGCAGCGCCAGCACCAGTCCCGTCCCGATCACCATCCCGCGCATGCCCGCCCTGCCCTTTTTTCCCGCCCCGTCCTGCCCTACCTTGTGCCCCGAAAGGACGGACAATGGAACGCATCGATTGGGTCTTCGGCTATGGCTCGCTGATCTGGAACCCCGGTTTCGATCCGGTCGAGACCGTGCATGCGCGCCTGGCCGGATATGCCCGCAGCTTCTGCCTGCGGTCGATCCAGCATCGCGGGACCGAGGCCGTGCCCGGCCTGGTGCTGGGCCTTGATCCGCAGGACGGCGCCAGCTGCCAGGGCGTGGCCCTGCGCATCCGCCCCCACGATCATGACCGCGTCCTGGCCGACCTGCGTGCGCGCGAACTGGTGACCGACGCCTATCGCGAGGCGATCCTGCCTGTCGATCTGCAGGACGGTCGGCGGGTGCAGGCGCTGGCCTATGTGATGCGGCGCGACCACTGGCAATATGCCGGCGGCCTGCCCACCGACGAACAGGCCCGCATCATCGCGCAGGCGCATGGCGGGCGCGGCCCGAATGCCGAATACCTGTTCAACACCGCCGCCCATCTGGCGCAGATCGGCATGCCCGACGACCATCTGGACGCGCTGTCCGATGCCGTCCGGGCGCTGTTGCCGCCGCCCGGCTGACCCGCGCCGTCGGAATGCTTGGCAAGTGAGGCGCCCCGTCCTACAGTCGAGCAAAAGCATCGATGGGACGGGGATTTACCGGTGAGCGATCCGACACATGGCGACCCCAGGGCGCCCTCGCGGCTGACCCTGACGAACCGGCGCATCTCGGCCACGCGGGACAAGGCACTGATCGGGGCGGCGGGCGCGCCGCGCTTTTCCCAACCGGTGCGGCAGATCCTGATGATGCTGATTGTGCTGGGGCTGGTCCTGGCGGGGGGCTGGTTCGCCTATGGGCGGATCCTGTCCATCTTCGACGCGAACCGCTGGCTGAACGGACTGATCCTGACGGTCTTTGCCCTGGGCGTGCTGGCCTGCTTCTGGCAGGTGGGGCAGCTGACCCGGTCGGTCAGCTGGATCGAACGGTTCGCCGCCCGGCGCCGCGACACCGACCGCAACGGCACCATCCAGGACGAGGCGCCCCGCCTGCTGGCCCCCCTGGCGGCCCTGCTGGGATCGCGCGGGCCCGGAGGAGAGGCGATCAGCGCCAGCGCCGCAAGCTCGATCCTGGATTCGGTCGCGACGCGCATCGACGAGGCGCGCGACATCACCCGGTATCTGGCAAATCTGCTGATCTTTCTGGGGCTTCTGGGCACATTCTACGGTCTTGCGACAACCATCCCGGCGGTCGTGGCGACCATCCGGGCACTGTCGCCTGAAAACGGACAGTCGGGGCTGGACCTGTTCCAGAACCTGATGACGGGCCTTGAATCACAGCTGGGCGGGATGGCTACGGCATTCTCCTCGTCGTTGCTGGGTCTGGCGGGGTCGCTGGTGGTGGGCCTTCTGGAGCTGTTCGTGACGCACGGCCAGAACCGGTTCTATCGCGAACTGGAGGAGTGGATGTCGGGCTTTACCCGGATCAGCATTGCCTCCGGTGACGGGGACGGTGTCGATCAGGCGGCACTGGCCGGGTTCCTGGACCAGATGGCGGGACAGATGGACCGCCTGCAGGCCTATCACGCCGAACGCGACGCCATGCGCGACGAGGCCGCGCTGATGGCCGACGAACGCGTCGTGGTCATGGCACAGGCGATCGACGCGCTGGTCCAGCAGGTGCAGGCGGACCGCGACGCGCCCGATGGCCAGTCCGAACGCCTGACCCAGGCCCTGACGCGGCTGGCCGATCACCAGCCGCCCGCCCCCGACCTGACACGGCTGGAGGCCGCGCTGGACCGCCTGACCACCGAACTGACCAATGGCCGGAACGAAGCGGTTGCCGATCTGCGCGCCGACATCCTGGTGCTGACCCGCGCGGTCCGCGCCGCGCGCTTTGGTGATCCGTTCCGCGACGACCTGCTGGGCCGCGACCCCGCCCGCGGCGAGGGCTAGACCGATGCGCCTGTCCCGCGGATCCTCGGCGCAGCGTTTCTCGTCCACGATCTGGCCGGGCTTCGTCGACGCGATGACGGCGCTGCTTCTGGTGCTGATGTTCGTGCTGACGATCTTTACCGTGGTCCAGGGGGTGCTGCGCGAACAGATCACCACCCAGGACGACACGATCAGCACCCAGGACGAGACGATCACCGATCAGGGTCAGGTCATCTCGCGCCAGGAACGCCAGCTGAACGAACTGGGCGCGCAGGTCGCGTCCCTGGGTCAGGCGCTGAACGCGTCCCAGGATCGCGAAACCGACCTGACCCGGTCGCTGGAGACCGAGGCCGAGCGTGCCGCCCGGGCCGAGGCGGAGGCCCGCGACCGGGCCGCCCGCATCGCCCGCCTGTCCAGCCAGCTGGCCACCGGAGAGACCCAGCTGGCCGAGGCGCGCACCCGCCTGACCGACTTCGAGGCCGAGGTCGCTGCCTTGCTGGCCGAACGCGCACAGGGTCAGGCGCGGCTGGAGACGTTGGAGACACAGCTGGATCAGGCAGAGGACCGCGCATCGGCCGCGGAACTGGCCGTCGCGGCCGCCCGCTCCGAGACCGACGCGCAGGCCGAGGCCGCGCGCCTTGCCGCCGCCCGCCGCGATGCGCTGGAGGCGCTGGCCGCGGACCTGCGCGCTCAGGTCGGCCAGCAGCGGGCGCAGCTGGACCGGACCCAGGCCAGCCTGACCGAGGCCGAACAGACCCGCCTGGCCGAGGCCGAGGCCGCAGCCCTGCTGCGCGAGCGGCTGGAGGGGGCGGATGCCGAACTGACCGCCATGACACTGGCCCTGGAGGAGCGTCGCCGCGAGGCGGAGGAGACGCTGACCCTGCTGGCCGCCGCGAATGCCGCCCGCGACGCGGCGGAGACGCAGGCCCAGGCCCAGCTGTCCGAGGCCGAGCGTCAGGCCGCCCTGCTGGCCACCGCGCGGGCGGAGCTGGCCGATCAGGAGGACCTGTCGCAGGACAGCCAGCGCCGGGTGGCGGCGCTGAACGAACAGGTGGCGCAGCTGCGCTCTCAGCTGGGGTCGTTGCAGGCGCTGCTGGATGCGGCGGGGCAGGAGCAGGCGGATGCAGAGCTGCGCGTGTCCGACCTGGGCCAGCAACTGAACGCCGCCCTTGTCCGCGCCGCCGAGGAAACCCGCGCCCGCCTGGCGCTGGAAGAGGAGGCCCGCCTGGCGGCCGAGGCGGAGGCCCAGGACCTAGCCCGCTATCGGTCCGAATTCTTTGGCCGCCTATCGCAGATCCTGTCGGGGCGCGAAGGCGTGCAGGTCGTGGGCGACCGTTTCGTGTTCCAGTCCGAAGTGCTGTTCGCCCCAGGAGAGGCCACCCTGTCCCAGGCTGGCCGTGAACAGGTCGCCGGGCTTGCCACCCTGCTGCGCGACATCGCCGACGAGATCCCGCCCGAAATCGACTGGATCATCCGCGTCGACGGGCATACCGACAATCTGCCCCTGTCGGGGACCGGCCGCTATGCCGACAACTGGGAACTGAGCCAGGCCCGCGCCCTGGCCGTGGTACGTTATCTGTCCGACGATCTGGACTTTCCGGCCGCGCGCCTGGCGCCCACGGGCTTTGCCGACACCCGCCCCATCGCGACCCAGGACACGCCCGAAGCCCGCGCCCTGAACCGCCGGATCGAACTGAAGCTGACCGAGCGCTAGTGCCCGACGGTACGGGAGAACACGTTGATCACGACGACCCCGGCGACGATCAGGCACAGCCCGATCACCGCCGGCAGGTCCAACCGCTGGCCGAACACGACCAGCCCGATCATCGCGACCAGGGCCACGCCGAACGCGCTCCAGATCGCATAGGCCACGCCCAGGGGCAGCACCTTGAGGCTGACAGACAGCAGGTAGAAGCTGGCCAGATAGCAGACGGCCATCCCCACCGTGGGCGCCAAGCGCGTGAACTGTTCCGAGCGCTGCAACAGCGTCGTGCCCAGAACCTCCAGCGCGATGGCGAACCCCAGGGGGATGTAAGGGGACAGGGTCATCGGGCCTCGCGCTTTAGGGGACGGTCGTCGGGCAAGCCTGCCATATGTTTCAGGTGGCGTTCCAGTTCGGAATTGATCTCGGCCCCGACCAGCACGATCGTCGCGTTCAGCCACAGCCAGGTCATCAGTGCGACCACCGCACCCAGCGATCCGTAGGTCTCGTTGTAATTGCCGAAATTCACCGCGTACCAGGAAAACAGCATCGAGGTCGCGACAAGCGCCAGCCCGGCAAAGACCGCGCCCGGAGAAATCCAGCGCCAGCGTGACTTGGGCGCCGCGGGCCCCCAGCGATAGACCGCCGCCAGCGCCGCGATCAGCAGGCCCAGCATCAGCGGCCAGCGGATCACGGCCAGGATCGTCTCGGCCCCCCAGCCGATGGGCAACAGCCGCAGCAGCATGGGCACGACCGCGATCACCGCCAGCATCAGCGCGATCATCGCCAACCCGCCGATGGTAAAGCACATCGCCACCAGGTTCAGCCGCACGATGCCGCGCGTCTCGCGCTGAAAGAATGCGACGTTCAGCGCCGAAAGCAGCGCCTTCATTCCGCCATTCGCCGAATAGAATGCGACCAGCAGCGCGACGACCCCGGCCAGGGACAGCGCGCCCGTCGAGGCCGAGGCAATGGACACGACCTGCGCGCGGATGATCTCCAGCGAGCTTTCGGGCAGCAGCGGTTCGATCAGTTCCAGGTGGCTCTGGATGGTCGAGGGGTCCGCCCACAGCCCGTACAGCGACACGAAGGCGGTGATCGCCGGAAACAGCGACAGCAGGCCGAAGAAGGTGACGCCCCCGGACACCGACGTGACGCGATCGTCGCCGATCTGGCGAAACGTCGATTTCGCCACCGCCAGCAGGTCGGCCCGCGTCATGTCGCGAAGCCCCGGCATCCGCTTGGCGGGCACCGGGGCGGGGTCATCGGCCATCAGGCCGAAACGCCGTTTCGTGTCGTCATCCAGCGGGCCGAACAGGGCGTCGCGAATGCCGGTCCCTTGGGTCATGCGTCGTCCCTGATGGGCGGATCAGATCCGGGTGTCGTCGGATTGCGGGCGCGGGGCACGCTGCTGGACGGGGCCCGGATTGGGACCGGGCGCACCATTCAGGATGGCACGCAGCTGATCGGCCGCGGCCACGAAATCGCCCACGATGGTCGTCGCCTGGCTGGAAACGCCGCGGAACGACTGAAAAGCCCCCGCCAGCGACTGCGCGACGCCGTTCAGACCGTCCGACAGGTCGGTCGCGGTGCGCGTCAGGTCCTTGGCGAAATTGCCGCTGCGGCCGCGCGACGCTTTGGCGCGCAGACGGGCGGCATGGGCGTTGTCTTCGCGGGCCTGGGCACGGACGCGGCGGCGCATCGCCTCGCGCTCGTCCTCTTCCAGATGGGCGAACCGGGGGGCGGCTGCCGGGCGATAGGCCGGGCGGGGCGCATCGTCCGTTCCGGCCAGCTTGCGCGCAGCGATGGCCGCGGCGGCCGTTACCCCTGCCATGCCCAGCGCGACGCCGGCCCAGACCACGGCCTTGGCGACGGTCGAGGTGTCGTCCGTGCGGCGCGACTGCGGGCCACGATGGCCGGCAGGCACGGGGCGCGGACCAAAGCGGGTCTGGCTGGTGCGGTCGGCCTCGGTCAGGGGCGGGCGGGGGGTCTGGGGGCGGCGCATGGCAATCTCCGGTCGGTTGTCGCGTCTGTTGCCACCGAACCCCCCTTGCGCGGGGAATGTTCCCGCAAAGCCAGCCGGGGCGCATGAAAACTTGCCCCCGCCCCCCTGCCCCGCTATGCCCCGACCCAGCAAAAGGAGCCCGCCATGATCCCGCGTTACAGCCGCCCCGAAATGGTCGCCATCTGGTCCCCCGAGACCAAGTTCCGCATCTGGTACGAGATCGAGGCCCATGCCTGCGACGCGCAGGCCGATCTGGGCGTGATCCCGCGCGAGAATGCCGAGGCCGTCTGGAAGGCCCGCGACGTCCAGTTCGACGTGGCCCGCATCGACGAGATCGAGGCCGTCACCAAGCATGACGTCATCGCCTTCCTGACGCATCTGGCCGAGCATGTGGGCGCCGACCAGGCGCGTTTCGTCCACCAGGGCATGACCAGCAGCGACGTGCTGGACACCACCCTGAACGTGCAGCTGGTCCGCGCCAGCGGCCTGCTGCTGGCGGGCATGGACCGGGTTTTGGCCGCCCTGAAGGCCCGCGCGCATGAACACAAGGACACCGTCCGCATCGGCCGCAGCCACGGCATCCACGCCGAACCGACCACCATGGGCCTGACCTTCGCGCGCTTCTATGCCGAGATGGCCCGCGGTCGCGCGCGCCTGCAGGCCGCGCGCGAGGAGATCGCCACCGGCGCGATCAGCGGCGCGGTGGGCACCTTTGCCAATATCGACCCCGCCGTCGAGGAGCATGTCTGTGCGAAGCTGGGCCTGCGCCCCGAACCGATCAGCACCCAGGTCATCCCGCGCGACCGCCATGCGATGTTCTTTGCCACCCTGGGCGTGATCGCCTCCAGCATCGAGAACATCGCCATCGAGATCCGCCACATGCAGCGCACCGAGGTTCTGGAGGCCGAGGAGTTCTTCAGCCCCGGTCAGAAGGGCTCGTCAGCGATGCCCCACAAGCGCAACCCCGTCCTGACCGAGAACCTGACCGGTCTGGCGCGGCTGGTGCGCATGTCGGTCATCCCCGCGATGGAGAACGTCGCCCTGTGGCACGAGCGCGACATCAGCCATTCCTCGGTCGAGCGTGCGATCGGGCCGGACACGACCATCACGCTGGATTTCGCGCTGCACCGCCTGGCGGGCGTGGTCGAGAAGCTGGTGATCTATCCAAAAAACATGCTGCGCAACATGAACCAGTTCAAGGGTCTGGTCATGTCCCAACGGGTGCTGCTGGCCCTGACGCAGGCCGGCGTGTCGCGCGAGGACAGCTATCGCCTGGTTCAGCGCAACGCCATGAAGGTCTGGGAAAAGGGCGCGGATTTCCGCACCGAACTGCTGGCCGATGCCGAGGTGACCGCCGCCCTCACCCCGGACGAGATCAACGAGAAGTTCGATCTGGGCTATCACACCAAGCATGTCGACACGATCTTTGCCCGCGTCTTCGGCGCCGACCCGCTTTAATTTCGGGTCGCCGTCAACCTTGCGTTAAGGCTGTCGTGGCAATCTGCCGTCGGATGCGATGACGGAGGCGGCGATGACGGGCCAGACAGGGCTGAACCAGCGGCAGAAGGCGGCGGTGATCGTGCGCCTTCTGCTGGACGATGACGAGGTCGCGGGACTGGACCGCCTGAACCCCAATGCCCAGACGCTGCTGGCGCAGGAGATGGCGGGGATGGAGCTGATCGACCGCAACACCCGCGACGCCGTCATCACCGAATTCTGCGACCGGCTGGAATCGGTCGGTGTCACCTTTCCGGGCGATCTGGACGGCACGCTGGCCATGCTGGGCGCACGGTTGTCGGACGACAGTTCTGACGCGCTGCGGCGCACCGCGGCGATCACCGGGCAGTCCGACCCCTGGGTGCGTCTGTGCAACCTGCCCAAGGAATCCCTGATCGCGCTGGCGAATGCCGAATCCGTCGAACTGGTGGCGCTGATGCTGTCCAAGCTGCCGGTCGAGGCGGCATCGGCCACCTTCATCGCCCTGCCCCGCGACCGGGCGCGCGTGGTAGCGCAGGCGATGTCGATGACCTCGGGCGTGACGCCCGCGGCGCTGCGCCGGGTCGGGCTGGTGCTGCTGCAGGCGGCCGAGGCGCTGCCCAAGCCCGCCATCGCCACGCCGGCCTGCGACCGCATGGGCGCGATCCTGAACTTTGCCACCGCCGATCTGCGCGATGACGTGCTGGGCGCGCTGGACGAACGCGACATGGAATTCGCGGATGGCGTGCGCAAGGCGATCTTCATCTTTGCCCATATCCCCACCCGGATCGAACCGCGCGAGGTGCCCAAGATCGTCCGCGAACTGGATCAGACCACGCTGGTCCGCGCCCTGGCCGCGCCGGGCGAGGCCGATGCCGCGGCCGCGGAGTTCATCCTGTCGAACCTGTCGCAGCGCATGTCCGACGGACTGCGAGAGGAGCGGGAGGCCTTGGGCAAGCCCCGCCCCAAGGATGTCGAGGAGGCAATGACCGAGGTCATCAGCGCGATCCGCCGTCTGCAGGAGGCGGGTCAGCTGACCCTGAAGATGCCGCAGGAGGACGAATAGGGTCTTGGCGCGGGCAGGCCCCCGCGCGATAACCCCGGCGACCGGAGGCGCAGATGACCAACCAGATCGCGATTGCCCTGCTGCTGCTGATCGCCGCGGCCTTTGCCGTGGACCATGTGTGGCTGGACGGACACCTGCCGCTGATGGCCGCGCGAGCAATGGATCGGTTGATAGAGTATCTCAGCTTCTGGCGCTGACGGGCGGGGCTGCTGCCCGTTTCGGCATTTGCATCGCCCCTGCCGCCACGCTACACCACGGGCAACCATCACCTGCTCGAGAGGGATACCCATGGCAGTCAAGGTCGCCATCAACGGCTTCGGCCGGATCGGTCGCAACGTCCTGCGCGCAATCATCGAATCGGGCCGCACCGATATCGAGGTCGTCGCCATCAACGATCTTGGCCCGGTCGAGACCAACGCCCACCTGCTGCGCTATGACAGCGTCCACGGACGCTTTCCGGCACAGGTCACGGTGTCGGACGACAGCATCGACGTGGGCCGCGGCCCGATCAAGGTCACCGCGATCCGCAACCCGGCCGAACTGCCCTGGGGCGATGTCGACGTGATCATGGAATGCACGGGCCTGTTCACCTCCAAGGAGAAGGTGCAGGCGCATCTGTCCACCGGTGCCAAGCGCGTCCTGATCTCGGCCCCGGGCGAGAACGCCGACAAGACCATCGTCTATGGCGTGAACCACGACACGCTGACCAAGGACGACCTGGTCGTCTCGAACGCCAGCTGCACCACGAACTGCCTGTCGCCGGTGGCGAAGGTGCTGAACGACACGATCGGCATCGATCGCGGCTTCATGACCACGATCCACAGCTATACCGGCGATCAGCCGACGCTGGACACGATGCACAAGGACCTGTACCGCGCCCGAGCCGCGGCGCTGTCGATGATCCCGACCTCGACCGGGGCCGCCAAGGCCGTGGGCCTGGTCCTGCCCGAGCTGAAGGGCAAGCTGGACGGCGTGGCCATCCGCGTGCCGACGCCCAACGTCTCGGTCGTGGACCTGGTGTTCGAGGCCAGCCGCGACACCTCGGTCGCCGAGATCAACGGCGCCATCAAGGCGGCCGCCGACGGCCCGCTGAAGGGCGTCCTGGGCTATACCGAGGAATCGCTGGTGTCGTCCGACTTCAACCACGACCCGCATTCGTCGATCTTCCACATGGACCAGACCAAGGTCATGGAGGGCCGCATGGTCCGCATCCTGACCTGGTACGACAACGAATGGGGCTTTTCGAACCGCATGTCGGACACGGCCGTGGCGATGGGCAAGCTGATCTGACACCCCCGCCGGACCAAAGGAAAGGGCCCCGTTGCGGGGCCCTTTTTCATGGCAAGACGCCACATTCAGTCGGCATAGATCATCCGCACCGTCATGCCGCCATCGACCACAAAACGCTGGCCCGTCACGAACCCGGCCTCGTCCGAGGCCAGCCACGCGACCAGCCCGGCGATATCTTCGACCCGGCCGACGCGGCCCACGGGATGCTGATTGCGGTCGGCGTCGGAATGGTCCGCATCGCTGCGGTTCGCGGTCTTCTGCCACGGCCCTGTGTCGATCCAGCCGGGCAGGATGCAGTTCGCGCGCACCTTGGGCCCCAGGCTGACCGCCAGCGCATGGGTCATCGCGACCAGCGCGCCCTTGGCCGCGGCATAGGCCTCGGTGTCGGGTTCCGATTGCAGCGCACGGGTCGATGCCATCGTGACGATGCTGCCCCGCGCCTGACGCAGCAGGGGCACCGTCGCGCGGATCACCAGAAACGCCCCGGTCACGTGGCTGTCCTGCCACCGCTGCCAGTCCTCAAGGCTCAGATCCTCGATGGGGCCGCTGACCGGGTCGGCGATGCCCGCATTCGACACCACCAGGTTCAGACCTGCCCCCTTCAGCCAGCCCTGTAGGGCCAGCATTCCCTGCGCCACCTGCCGTTCGTCGCCGACATCGATGGGCAGGGCCAACAGGCCGGGATCGGCCGCGCCGATCTCATCCAGCGCCTCTGCATCCAGATCGAAAACCGCGACGCGCCAGCCGTCTGACCGCAGGCGGGTCACGATGCCCCTGCCGATGCCCTGTGCGCCGCCGGTGATCAGTGCCGTCTTCATCCGCCCGCTCCATCCCGATGTTGCGTCATGGACCAACGGGGCGGATGCACGGCTTGTTCCGCCTCAGCCGGCCTTGACCGCGGACAGGCGCCGGGAATTTGCGCGGGTCCGTCGGGCATAGGGACGCATGCCGGCCGACAGCATGCGTTCGGCGCTGTGCCCACGCATCCCGGCGCTGGCCATCGCGAACAGCGATTCCGATACCGCAGCCTGCTTTTCGGCGACCATGCGGAACGGCTCTCCGGGGGCCTGGACCATCAGGCCCATCATCCCCGCCATGCGCAGCCCGATCACCATGTTCGATTCGATCGCGATCCGCGCGAACTGGGACGCAAGCCGGGCCTGGGCTGCGGGAAGAATCATCGGCATCATCGGGTTCATCGGCGAGGGTCCTTTCGGCTGCCATCACAGGAACTGCCCGGCAAAGCCACATTGCGCCCCATGGCGCAGACACTCAACCGCGACTTTCGGACAGGGTTCCCGAAATCTGAACGCGGCTGCTTGGCAAGACGGTGCTGCCGTGGTTAGAGGCAGCCTCATGACACAGACGCTGACCCTTCGCCGCCCGGACGACTGGCACCTGCATCTGCGCGACGGCGCGATGCTGGCCGCGGTCGCGCCGCATTCCGCGCAATTCGGCCGCGCGATCATCATGCCCAATCTGGTGCCGCCGGTCACGACCGGCGCCCAGGCTGCCGCCTATCGCGACCGCATCCGCGCCGCCCTGCCCCAGGGTGCTGCGCTGGACCCGCAGATGGTGCTGTACCTGACCGATACGACGGACGCGGCCGATGTCGTAGGCGCGTTCCGGGACGGGATCATTCGCGCGGTCAAGCTGTATCCGGCGGGCGCCACCACGAATAGCGCATCGGGCGTGACCGATTTCGACCGCGTCCAGCCCGTGCTGGAGGCGATGGCCGAGGCCGGCGTGACGCTGTGCGTGCACGGAGAGGTCACCGACCCGTCCGTCGACATCTTCGACCGAGAGGCCGTGTTCATCGACACGGTCCTGGACCCGCTGCGCCGCCGTACGCCGGGCCTGCGCGTTGTGATGGAGCATATCACGACCTCGCAGGGCGTCGATTACGCCCGCGCGGGCGGCGACGACCTGGGCGCGACGATCACGACGCATCATCTGGTCATCAACCGCAATGCCATCTTGGCGGGGGGCATCCGGCCGCATTACTACTGCCTGCCGGTCGCAAAACGCGAATCCCACCGCCTGGCGCTGCGCGAGGCCGCGACCAGCGGAGATGCGCGGTTCTTCCTAGGCACCGACAGCGCGCCGCACACGGATGCGGCGAAGCTTCAGCCCTGCGGCTGCGCGGGCTGCTTCACGGCGCCGAACACTATGTCGATCCTGGCGCAGGTGTTCCAGGACGACGGCGCTCTGGACCGGCTGGAAGCCTTCACCAGCCTGAACGGCGCAGCCTTCTATCGCATGGCGCCGAACGAGGACCGCATCACCCTGACGCGCCGCGACACGGCCGTCGACTATCCGGCGCAGATCACCGCGGGCGACGAGACCGTCACCGTCTTCGACCCCGGTTTCCCACTGTTCTGGCATCTGGAGGACCAATGAGCCTGACCTTCCCCGCGCGCGAGGAGATCGCCCGCCTGACCGCCCGGATGCTGCTGGAAATCAAGGCCGTCGACTTCAACGCGGCCCAGCCCTTCACCTATGCGTCCGGTCTCAAGGGGCCGACCTATGTCGATTGCCGCCGCATCATCAGCTTTCCGCGCGTCCGCGCCACGCTGATGGATTTCATGGCAGCGACGGTCATGCGCGACGCGGGCTTCGAGGCCTTCGACAACGTCGCGGGCGGTGAGACCGCGGGCATCCCCTTCGGCGCGCTGGTCGCCGAACGCTTGGGCCTGCCGATGACCTATGTGCGCAAGAAGCCCAAGGGCTATGGCCGCAACGCCCGGATCGAGGGCGTGATGACCGAGGGCCAGCGGGTCCTGCTGGTCGAGGATCTGACCACCGACGGCGGCAGCAAGCTGTCCTTTGTCGACGCGATCCGCGAGACGGGCGCGACCTGCGCGCATACGGCGGTGATCTTCTACTATGGCATCTTCCCGGAGACCACGCAGCGACTGGCCGATCACGGCGTGGCGCTGCACCACCTGTGCACCTGGTGGGACGTCTTGGCCGAGGCCCGCGCCCAGGGGGCCTTCGACGACGCGACCCTGACCGAGGTCGAGGCCTTCCTGACCGACCCCCGCGCCTGGCAGGCGGCGAACGGCTGAACCGGGGTTATCCCCAACAAACTGCGGCCGGCCCCATGACGCGGCCGGCCGCTTCGGTTTAATCTGGACCGCAACCAACGAAGGGGCAGGCAGACCATGAGCACTCTCACCGTCACCAGCGCGCATTTCATCGTTCCCGGACAGGCCGACGGGCCCGAGGACAAGCAGGCCATCCCCTTTTCGCTGGAGGCGGAGCAGCAGTTGCTGGGCGCGCTGCTGACCAACAACGACGTGTTCGACCGGGTCAGCCAGATCATCAAGTCGGACCATTTCTATCACCCGGTCCATGCCCGCATCTTCGACATCTGCGCCGAACGCATCCGCCGCAACGCGCTGGCCAGCCCCGTCACGATCAAGGCCTTCCTTGAGAACGACGACGGCCTGAAGGAACTGGGCGGCCCGGCCTATCTGGCCCGCATGGCGGCGGCGGCGATCAGCGCCTATGCCGCGCGCGACTATGCCCAGATGATCCGCGAATTCGCCCTGCGGCGCGAGTTGATGACCCTGGGCCAGGACATCGCCGCCCGCGCCGCCACCGTCGAGGTCGGGGACGACGCCGAGGAGCAGATCAAGGCCGCGGAACAGACACTCTACAAGCTGGGCGAGGCCGGGGTGGCCGAACGCGGGTTCCAGTCCTTCCTCAAGGCCGTGACCGGCGCAGTTCAGGTCGCCAACGCCGCCTATCAGCGCGACGGCAAGCTGTCGGGGATTTCCACCGGGCTGATCGACCTGGACGGCAAGATGGGCGGTCTGAACAATTCGGACCTGATCATCCTGGCCGGCCGCCCGTCGATGGGCAAGACCGCGCTGGCAACCAACATCGCCTTCAACATCGCCAAGTCGCACAAGCTGGGCGAAAAGCCCGACGGCACCCAAGGCTCGATCGAGGGCGGCGTCGTCGGCTTCTTCAGCCTCGAGATGTCGGCCGAACAGCTGGCCGCCCGCATCCTGTCCGAGGCCGCCGAGGTGCCGTCCGAGCGCATCCGCAGCGGCAACATGGACGAGGGCGAATTCCGCCGCTTCGTCGAGGCCGCGCACGCGCTGCAGAACTGCCCGCTGTTCATCGACGACACGCCCGCCCTGCCCATCAACCAGCTGGCCGCCCGCGCCCGCAAGCTGAAGCGCACGCATGGGCTGGACGTGCTGATCGTGGACTACCTTCAGCTCTTGAAGGCCGCGACCGCCAAGGACAGCCGCGTGAACGAGGTGTCCGAGATCACCCAGGGCCTCAAGGCCGTGGCCAAGGAGCTGAACATCCCCGTCATCGCCCTGTCCCAGCTGTCGCGCCAGGTCGAGAACCGCGAGGACAAGCGCCCGCAGCTGTCGGACCTGCGCGAATCCGGCTCGATCGAGCAGGACGCCGACATCGTGATGTTCGTGTTCCGCGAGGAATACTACAAGGAACGTGAAAAGCCCTCGGACAGCGACCTGGACGCGATGGCCCGCTGGCAGCAGGTGATGGAGAACGTCCACGGCAAGGCCGAGGTGATCCTGGGCAAGCAGCGCCACGGCCCCATCGGCACGGTCGAGCTGGCCTTCGAGGGCCAGTTCACCCGCTTCGGCAACCTCGCCCGCGACCGCCAGAGCCAGTGGGACTGACGCCATGAACCTGCCCGTCCCCGTGGCGACCATCGGCCTCCTGCTGGCCTCGAACATCTTCATGACCGTCGCGTGGTACGGTCACCTCAAGTTCAAGACCGCCCCCCTGGTGACGGTGATCTTCATCAGCTGGGGCATCGCCTTCTTCGAATACCTGATGCAGGTGCCCGCGAACCGCATCGGCTACGGCTATTTCAGCGCCGCGCAGCTCAAGACCATCCAGGAGGTCATCAGCCTCTCGGTCTTCGCGATCTTCTCCTGGGTCTATCTGGGCGAACGGATCGGTTGGCAGCACGGCGTGGGCTTCTCCCTGATCTGCCTCGGCGCCTGGTTCATCTTCCACGACTTCGGCTGATCGCGGGGGTGGCCCGGAGGGGGCGCTGCCCCCGCCGGCGGGGGGTCCGGGGGGCCGGCCCCCCGGCTCGCTGCGCGGGACGCAATCCATCTGGCGCATCCCCCCGCAGCCGCGCTATGGATTTCGCGCGGAGGTTTTGCAGATCGTGCATTCCGCCCCTCGAAAGGTCCGACCATGCGCACGCCCCCCCATCTTCTGACCCTCGTCGCCCTGTCCGGGGTGTCCGCGCTGTCGATGAACGTGTTTTTGCCCTCGCTGCCCGGCATGGCGCGCGATTTCCAGGTCGATTACGGCGTGATGCAGCTGTCAGTCTCGGCCTATATCGGGGCCAGCGCGGTCCTTCAGCTGCTGGGCGGCCCGCTCAGCGACCGCTTTGGCCGCCGGCCCGTGGTCATCTGGGGGCTGATCGGCTTCCTGCTGGCCACCGTCGGCACGCTGCTTGCGACCACGGCCACCACCTTCCTGGTCTTCCGGCTGGCGCAGTCGGTCATCACCGTCTGCATGCTGGTCCCCCGTGCCGTAATCCGCGACCTCTATGACGGCGATCGCGCCGCCTCGATGCTGGGCTACGTCACGATGGGCATGGCCGTCGTGCCGATGATGGCCCCCGTCTTCGGCGGCGTCCTGGACGAGCTGTTCGGCTGGCAGGCCAACTTCGCCGTCATGGGCCTTCTGGGCATCGCCGTCCTGGCGCTGGCCTATCGCGACATGGGCGAGACCGTCCGTGGCGGCGGGATGAGCCTGCGCGCCCAGATGGTCAACTATCCGATCCTTGCCCGATCGCATCGGTTCTGGGGCTATTGCCTGGCCGCGACCCTGTCGTCGGGGGCGTTCTTCGCCTATCTGGGAGGCGCGCCCTTCGTCGGGGAACAGGTCTTCGGCCTGACCCCCGCCCAGGTGGGCTACTGGTTCGCGGCGCCCTCGATCGGGTATCTGCTGGGCAACTTCCTGTCGGCGCGCTTCTCTCCGGTCATGGGCCTGAACCGGATGATCCTGATCGGCGCGGTCATCTGCCTCGTCGCGCTGTCGGCCGCGCTGCTGGTCGACCTGTCGGGCGTGGTGCACCCGCTTGTCTTCTTCGGCGCCATCGCGCTGATGGGGCTGGGCAACGGCATGGTCCTGCCCAACGCCAATGCCGGCATGATGAGCGTGCGCCCCGAACTGGCCGGGACCGCGTCGGGCCTGGGCGGCGCCCTGGCCGTGGCCGGCGGCGCAGCGCTTTCGGCGCTGGCGGGCGCGCTGCTGCAACCGGGCAGCGGCGCCACGCCCCTGCTGGCGATCATGTGCGCCTCTGCCCTGGGCGGGTTGCTGGCGATCACCTGGGTGCTGCGCCGCGAACGTCAGCTGGCCCTGCAGGGCTGAACCCCTTGCTCGACCGCCTTTGCAACCGCTAGAACCGGCTTTGCAAACGGGGGATGGGACGTGGCGACACAAAAGATCTATGCCGGCAGCGCGCTGCGCGAAACCCGCGCCCGCGCCGCCCTGACCCAACGCCGCTTTGCCGAAAAGCTGGGCGTGTCCCTGCCCTATCTGTCCCAGATGGAGAACAACCACCGTCCCATCAGCGCGGGCGTCCTGCTGCGCTTGGCGCAGGAATTCGGCGTTGACCTGACCACCCTGGCCGCGGGCGATGCCGAGCGCATGGTCATCGACATGCAGGAGGCGCTTGCCGACCCGCTGTTCGATGCGGCACCCCCTTTGGCCGACCTGCGCCTGGCCGCGACCAATGCCCCGGTGCTTGCCCGCGCCTTCCTGGACCTGTACCGCGCCCATCGCGAAGGCCAGGAACGCCTGGCCGCCTTGGACGAGGCGATCGGCGCCGCCAGCCAGAACAGCCTGTCGACCCCATGGGAAGAAGTTCGTGACTTTTTCCACTATTGCGACAACTACATCGACGCCGTCGACCGTGCGGCCGAACGCTTTGCCTGCCCCGACGGGCGGCGTGGCGACCTCTGGGCAATGGCGGTCGCAGCCCTGGCCGCCAAGGGCATCCGTGTCCAGCTGACCGAACTGCCTGCCAACGCGGTCTTCCGCCGCGACGGCGACCGGCTGCTGGTCAATGCCGCGGCCGAGGCGCCGACCCGCCTGTTCCAGCTGCTGCATCTGGTGGCCCTGGAACGCCAGTCCGACCTGCTGGAGGCGACCCTGGACTTGGCGCGCTTTCGCAGCCCCACCGCCCGCCAGATCGCCCGCCTTGGCATGGCCAACTATTTTGCAGGTGCCGCGCTGATGCCCTATCGCGCGTTCATGGCCGCGGCCCAAGCCGAACGCCATGACCTGGAACGGCTGTCGCACCTGTTCGACGCGTCGCTGGAACAGGTCGCGCATCGGCTGTCCACGCTGCAGCGGCCGGGGGCCAAGGGCGTACCCTTCTTCTTCGTGCGCGTCGATCAGGCGGGCACGATCACCAAGCGCCATTCCGCGACCCGCCTGCAATTCGCCCGCTTTGGCGGTGCCTGCCCGCTGTGGAACGTCCATCAGGCGTTCGAGCAGCCGGGCCGCTTCCTGCGCCAGCTGGCAGAGACGCCGGACGGGGTCCGTTACCTGCTGCTGGCACGCGACGTCTCGAAGCATGCGGGCGCCTTCAACGCGCCGGTCCGCCGATTTGCCATCGGGTTGGGGGTCGAGGTCGCGCATGCGGGCGGGCTGGTCTATGCCGACGGGCTGGACCTGACCAAGCCGCGCGCCTATCAGCCCATCGGGATCTCGTGCCGGATCTGCCCGCGCCCGGACTGCCATCAGCGCTCGGTCCCGCCGATCGACCGGCCGCTGCGAATCCCCGCGGATCGTGATGGCCCCCTGCCCTATGAAATCACTTAGGTTTCTCGCCCCCAGGTTGCACGATTGGCGGATCCTTGCCGATAAAGGCAGGGTTCCGCCAATGCGGGGAACCAGACCGTAGGGTCTTGTTGCCAAGAAGGCACAGCTGCTGTTTACCCGTGACCGAACGGAACAACCCGCCGAACTGCTGACAACGGCGTGCCTTCGAGGGACAGTATCTGACAATGACGGTGATGGATCGACTGAACGCGTCGCTGGAAAAGTGGCTGCCGGAGCAACGGCTTTTCCTCCGCTCGGATGATACGACACGCTTTGTCCGCCTGCGCCCCGTGACCCAGATGGTCGGCATCAGCGGCATCACGCTGGTCTTCGGCTGGACGCTGGTGGCCAGTTCCTTCCTGGTCATCGACGCCGTCAGCTCGGGCAACACCCGCGAACAGATCCAGCGCAGCCAGGCCGCCTTCGAGGAACGCCTGGCCGAGCTGCAGGCCGAACGCGACGCCCGCGCGGCCGAGGCGCTGGCCGCGCAGTCGCGCTTTGCCGTGGCGCTGGACCAGGTCTCTCAGATGCAGTCGCAGCTCCTCTCCTCCGAGGAGAGCCGCCGCGAGATGGAGACCGGCCTGGCTGCCGTCCAGTCCACGCTGCGCGACACGCTGGCCGATCGCGACACCGCCGTCGCCGCCGCCGATGCGGGCACGACCCCCGCCCCCGACCGTACCGAGGAATTCTCGGTCGCGCTGGACATCCTGTCGGGAGAGCTGCGCAGTTCGGCCGACCAGCGGTCCGAAGCCGTCGAGGAGGCCGAGGCCGCCAAGCTGACCGCACAGGAACTGACCGTCGAGCGCGACCAGATCCTGGCCCGCAACGACGAGATCCTGACCCAGCTGGAGGACGCCGTGACCGTGTCCGTGGCCCCCCTGGACGAGGTCTTCCGCAATGTCGGCATGAACCCGGACGAGGTTCTGCGCACCATCCGCAGCGGCTATTCCGGGCAGGGCGGACCGCTGACGCCGATGTCCTATTCGACCCGCGGCAACGCGGCGCTGACCGACACCGAACTGAAGGCCCGCCAGATCATCGTTACGCTGGACCAGATGAACACCTATCGCATCGCGATCGAGAAGCTGCCGCTGGCCATGCCGGTCACCGACAACTTCCGCTATACCTCGGGCTTCGGCCGCCGGTGGGGTCGCATGCACGAGGGCATCGACATGGCCGGTCCCGTCGGCACGCCGATCCACGTCACGGGCGACGGGGTCGTGACCTTTGCCGGGCGCAGCGGCGCCTATGGCAACCTGATCAAGATCCGCCACGAGCTGGGCACCGAGACCCGCTATGCCCACCTGAGCCGCATCCATGTAAAAGTTGGCGATCGGGTGTCGCAAGGCGACCGGATCGGTGATATGGGGAATACCGGACGCTCGACCGGGCCGCATCTGCATTACGAAGTGCGCATGAACGGTCGGGCCGTGGACCCGATGAGCTTCATCAAGGCAGCAGACAATGTTCAGTAAGACCCGCGTGACCGAGACCCGCCCGACCCCCGACGCAGCCCCGCAGGCGGCCCCCGTCGCGCCCGAGCGCAGCACCCCCGAGGCGCAGGCACCGGCCTCCGCACCCCGTGCGCGCGTGGCACCCTCGGTCCTGTCGGCGGACCTGACGGTGACGGGCAACATCAAGACGCAGGGCGACATCCAGATCGAGGGCACGGTCGAAGGCGACATCCGCGCCCATCAGCTGACCATCGGCGAAACCGCCACCATCAAGGGCGAGATCGTCGGCGACGACGTCATCGTCAACGGTCGCGTCATCGGTCGCGTGCGCGGCCTCAAGGTCCGCCTGACCGCCACCGCGCGGGTCGAGGGCGACATCATCCACAAGACCATCGCCATCGAATCGGGCGCCCATTTCGAGGGTTCGGTCCAGCGCCAGGAAGACCCGCTGAACAACGGCGGCACCAAGAAGCTGGCCCCGCCGACCGAGTGATCGGCCCCTGCCACCCGTCCCGACAAGGCCCGCGTTTCGCGGGCCTTTTTCATGGATTGCGGTCCCCCTGCGATGCGGGTCCAATGCGCGCGAACCGCGGAACGGCGACGGGTGCCCATGCGGGCGGGCCCGTCACGGGATAGGCGATCACGGGAGAAAATGATGAAAAGCATTCTGATCACGGGCGCCGGCAGCGGCATCGGGCAGGCCACGGCGCGGCTGTTCCTGGACCGCGGCTGGCGCGTGGGGCTGGTCGGGCGCAGGCCCGAACCCCTGCACCAGACCGCCGACGGGCATGACGGCGCGCTGGTCCTGCCCTGCGACATCACCGACGACGCCGCGGTCGAGGCGGCATTCGCGCAGGCCGTCCGCAGCTGGGGCCGCCTGGATGTCCTGTTCAACAATGCCGGACGCGCCGCCCCGCTGGCCGATCCCGACCATCTGTCGCCGGACGATTTCCGTGACGTGATTGCGACCAATGTGACGGGCATGTTCCTCTGCGCGCGCGCGGCCTTTGCGGCAATGCGGGCGCAGTCGCCCCAGGGCGGGCGGATCATCAACAACGGCTCGGTCGCGGCCCATGCGCCGCGGGCGGGGTCGGTCGCCTATACGATGTCCAAGCATGCCGTGACCGGCCTGACGCGCAGCCTGTCGCTGGACGGGCGCGCGGTGAACATCGCCTGCGGCCAGATCGACGTGGGCAATGCCGCGACGCAGTTGCTGCGCGAGGCCGCCGCCCGCGATCCCGATGCCGAACCGGTGATCGACGTCGCCACCGTGGCCGATGCCGTCTGGCACATGGCAACGCTGCCCCAGGGCGCGAATGTTCAGTTCATGACGCTGATGGCGACCAACATGCCCTTCATCGGGCGCGGCTAGCCATAGCGGCGCAGCAGCGCGTCCGCGACCGGGGGGGTGACGAATTTCGACACGTCCCCGCCCAGGCGCGCGATCTCCTTGACCAGCTTGGAGGCGATGGCCTGGCGCCGGGCGTCGGCCATCATGAAGACGGTCTCGATGCTGCTGTCCAGGGCACGGTTCATGCCGACCATCTGGAATTCGTATTCGAAATCGGCCACCGCGCGCAGGCCGCGCACGATGATGCTGGCACCCACGTCGCGGGCACAGTCGATCAGCAGGTTCTCGAACGGGTGGACGACGATCTCTCCGCCGGTCTTGGCGACGATGGCGTCGCATTCGGCCTGGACCATGGCCACGCGCGCCTCCAGGTCGAACAGCGGGCCCTTGTCGCGGTTGATCGCGACGCCGATCACCAGACGGTCGACCAGCGCCATCGCCCGCTGGATGATGTCGATATGTCCAAGCGTGATCGGATCGAAGGTTCCGGGATAAAGGCCGATGCGCATGGATGTCGCGTCCTTGGGGTCATGGTCCTGACCCCAAGGCAAACCGCATTTGACCCCGGATTGCAAGATCGTGAACGGCTGCGACGATGCGTCAGCTGCCCATGATCATCCCGGTCAGGGCTTCCTTTTCGGCCGCCAGCTCCTTCAGGCGCCCGCTGACCGCATCGCCGATCGAGATCACGCCCAGCATGTCGCCCTGACCGTCCACCACCGGCATGTGGCGGAACCGCCCCTGGGTCATGCGCTCCAGGATGGTCAGCGCGTCCTCTCCGGTGGTGCAGGTCTGGACCTGGGTGGTCATCACGCCGCTGACAGGCTGGGACAGCACGTCGGGTCCGTGCTTGCCCAGCTGACGGACGATGTCGCGTTCGGACAGGATGCCTTCGGGCCTCCGGCCATCGGTGGACACGACCACCGCGCCGATGCGCTTTTCGGCCAGCAGCGTCGCGGCCTCGCCCAGGGTGGTGGTCGGCGCGATGGTCACGATCGTCGCGGAATCGATCCACGGCTTGGCATTGTCGGACTTCATCGACAGCAACTGTTTGACCAGCATCACGGGCCTCCCTCGGACTTGTTCCCCTTCATCATTTTCGCCAAATCGGTTCGCGTCAAGTGCGACCATCGGGGGCCGCGGAAAGCTGCCCCTCCAGTCGGGCGACCTCGGTGCGGATGCCTTGGGCCACCGCCTCGGCCAGCAGGGTCAGCCGGCGCGAGGCGCGGTCGTCGGCATGCCGGATCAGCCAGAAGCTGCGTTTCAGCGCGATGCGTCCGGTCAGCACGCGGCGCACCCCCGGGGCAAAGGGGATCGCGAAATCATGCACGATGCCAAGGCCCGCCCCGGCGCGCACGGCCTGCATCTGCACCGCCACGGAATTGCTGCTGATCTGGGCCGCCTCGACCCCAGTCGCGGACAGATAATCCAGCTCGCGATCGAAGATCATGTCCGGGATATAGCTGATCATCCGATGCCCGTGCAGATCCTCCAGCCGGTCCAGCGGAGGGTGGCGCGACAGGTAATCGTCATGCCCCGCCAGGTGCAGGTGATAGTCGACCAGCCGCTGGACCATCAGCCGCCCCGTGTCGGGCGGCGACACGGCGATGGCCATGTCGGCCTCGCGCCGGGTCAGGTTCACGACGCGCGGCAGGGCCACGATCTGGATCTCCAGCCCCGGATGGGCGGCGCACAGGTCGCGCGCGACCTGCGGCAGCAGATAGTTCGCGCAGCCGTCGGGCGCCCCGATGCGCAACTGTCCCGACAGGCCCGCATCCCCGCTGACGGCCTCGGCTGCGGCGGTGGCGGCGCGTTCGGCGGCCTCGGCCGGGGCCATCAGGCGCGACCCTTCGGCGGTCAGCTGATAGCCCCCCGGTGTCTTGAGAAACAGCGCCGCCCCGACCGACGCCTCCAGCCGCGCGATGCGGCGGCCGACGGTCGATGCGTCCATCGCCAGCCTGCGCCCGGCGCCCGACAGGCTTTCGGCCCGCGCGACGGCCAGAAAGATGCGCAGATCATCCCAATCCATCGCCGTCCTTTGCAAAAACGCAAAACCCTTTTGCCAGCATTCCCCTTTCTTCAGCAAATCCGCAAGACTAGGCTGCGCCCAACAGTTGCAGGAGGACGCGATGAAAGAGATACATCACTGGATCGACGGCAAGGAATACAAGGGCACCTCTGGCCGATTTTCCGACGTCTACAACCCCGCCACGGGCGAGGTTCAGGCCCGCCTGTCGCTGATCACCAAGGCCGAGATGGACGACGCCATCGCCCGCGCCGCCAAGGCCCAGATCGCATGGGGCGCCACCAATCCGCAGCGCCGCGCCCGCGTGATGATGGCCTTTGTCGGCCTGATCAACCGCGACATGGACAAGCTGGCCGAGGCCCTGTCCAGCGAACACGGCAAGACCTTCCCCGACGCCAAGGGCGACATCCAGCGCGGGCTGGAGGTGATCGAATTCTGCATCGGCGCGCCGCATCTGCTGAAGGGCGAGTTCACCGACAGCGCCGGCCCCGGCATCGACATGTATTCCATGCGCCAGCCCCTGGGCGTGGTCGCGGGCATCACGCCCTTCAACTTTCCGGCCATGATCCCGCTGTGGAAGATGGGCCCGGCCCTGTCCGCCGGCAACGCGATGATCCTGAAACCCTCCGAGCGTGACCCCTCGGTGCCGCTGATGCTGGCCAAGCTGCTGCAGGAGGCGGGCCTGCCCGACGGCGTGCTTCAGGTGGTCAACGGCGATAAGGAATCGGTCGACGCGATCCTGGACAGCGAGGTCATCCAGGCCGTGGGCTTTGTCGGCTCGACCCCGATCGCGCAGTACATCTATGAACGCGCCGCCGCGACCGGCAAGCGCGCGCAGTGCTTCGGCGGTGCGAAGAACCACATGATTATCATGCCCGACGCCGACCTGGACCAGGCCGCCGACGCGCTGGTCGGCGCGGGTTACGGGGCTGCGGGCGAGCGTTGCATGGCGATCTCGGTCGCGGTGCCGGTGGGCGAGAAGACCGCCGATGCGCTGATCGAGAAGCTGATCCCGCGGATCGAAAAGCTGAAGGTCGGTCCCTGGACCGCCGGCAACGACATCGACTACGGCCCGGTCGTGACCAAGGCCGCCAAGGAGAACATCCTGCGCCTGGTGCAGTCGGGCGTGGATCAGGGCGCCGACCTGGTCGTCGACGGCCGCGACTTCAACCTGCAGGGCTATGAGGACGGCTTCTTCGTCGGCCCCCACCTCTTCGACCGCGTGACCCCGGACATGGACATCTACAAGACCGAGATCTTCGGCCCGGTCCTGTCCACCGTCCGCGCCGCGACCTATGAGGACGCGATCAAGCTGGCGCTCGACCACGAATACGGCAACGGCACTGCGATCTATACCCGCGACGGCGACACGGCGCGCGACTTCGCGAACCGCATCAACATCGGCATGGTGGGCATCAACGTGCCGATCCCGGTGCCGCTGGCCTACCACACCTTCGGCGGCTGGAAGAAATCGGGCTTCGGCGACCTGAACCAGCACGGCCCGGATGCGTTCCGCTTCTATACGCGGACCAAGACCGTGACGGCGCGCTGGCCGTCGGGGATCAAGGAAGGCGGAGAGTTCAACTTCAAGGCCATGGACTGACGCCGGAACCGGCCTTCCCCATGCGGGGGGCGCTGCGCGGGGGGTCCGGGGGGCAGCCAGCCCCCCGGCACCTCGCGGGACGCAAGCCCGGCGCGTCGTGGCAACCAGGACGGACCCATGACGACTGATCCCGACTTCACCCTGGGCATCGAGGAGGAATATCTCCTCGTCGATGCCGAAACCCTCCAGCTGGCCGCGGCCCCCGAGGCGCTGATGCAGGCGCTCACGGCCGATCTGGGCGAGCAGGTCAGCCCCGAATTTCTGCGCTGCCAGGTCGAGATCGGCACCCCGGTCAGCGCCGACATCCGCACCGCGGGCGATCACCTGCGCCACCTGCGCCGCACCGTTGCCCGGCGCGCCGCCGAACATGGGCTGGCGCCCATTTCGGCATCGTGCCACCCGCAGGCCGACTGGCGCGAACAGGATCATACCGACAAGGACCGCTACAACCAGCTGTCGCGCGACATGGGCGGCGTGGCGCGGCGCATGCTGATCTGCGGCATGCATGTCCATGTGGGCATCCCCGACCCCGCGCAGCGCATCGACCTGATGAACCAGCTGGCCTATTTCCTGCCGCATCTGCTGGGCTTGTCCGCCTCCAGCCCCTTCTGGATGGGCGAGGATTCGGGCCTTGCCTCGTACCGCACCACGGTCTTCGGCGACATGCCCCGCACCGGCCTGCCGCCGCAGATGGGCAGTTGGGACGAGTTCGAACGCTCGGTCCAGGCCCTGACCGACCTGGGCATCATCGAGGACAGCAGCAAGATCTGGTGGGACCTGCGCCCCAGCAGCAAATACCCCACGCTGGAGACCCGCATCTGCGACGCCTGCCCGCGGATCGAGGATGCGCTGACCCTGGCTGCCCTGATCCAGACCACCTTGCGCATGTTGTGGCGCCTGTCGCGCGCCAATCAGCGCTGGCGGCAATACGAGCCCTTCCTGCTGGCCGAGAACCGCTGGCGCGCGCTGCGCTATGGCACCACCGAGGGTCTGATCGATTTCGGCGCGGGGCGGATCATCCCGTTCGACCAGATCGCCGACGACTGGCTGGGCCTGATTGCGCAGGATGCCGACGCGCTGGACTGTCAGCCCCATGTGGCCCGCCTGCGCGAGATGGTGGCGCATGGCACCGCGGCCGAGGCGCAGCGCGCCGTCCATGCCCGCGCGCGTCAGGCCGGGGCCGACCCCGACGACGCGCTGCGCGCCGTCACCCGCCATCTGGTGCAGGAGTTCACCCGCGACCTGTAACCGCTTGCAACACTGTCGCAACATCTGGCAATTAAACAGATGTTCAATTCAGACCGGTCCGGGGAGGGGCTGCCGATGGATTTCGCACTGACCGAGGAACAGCAGGCCATCTTCGACATGGCCCGTGATTTCGGGGCCGACCGCATCGCGCCCCACGCGCAGGACTGGGAACGTCAGGGCACCATCCCGCGCGACCTCTGGCCCGACGTGGCGGCCCTGGGCCTGGGCGGCATCTTCGTCTCCGAGGATCACGGCGGCACGGGGCTGTCGCGCCTGGACGGCACGCTGGTCTTCGAGGCGCTGTCGATGGCCTGCCCCTCGGTCGCGTCCTTCCTGTCGATCCACAACATGTGCGGCGGCATGATCGATAAATTCGGCAGCGATCAGGCCCGCGACCGCTGGCTGCCCGACCTGTGTTCGATGACCCGCATCTTCAGCTATTGCCTGACCGAACCGGGTTCCGGGTCGGACGCGGCCGCCCTGCGCACCCGCGCCGACCGCGACGATCAGGGCTGGCGGCTGAACGGGACCAAGGCCTTCATCAGCGGCGGCGGCTATAGCGACGTCTATGTCGCCATGGTCCGCAGCGGCGGCGACGGCCCCAAGGGCATCAGCACCGTCATCGTGGAGAACGGCACGCCGGGCCTCTCCTTCGGGGGGCTTGAGGACAAGATGGGCTGGCGGTCCCAGCCCACGACCCAGGTCCAGTTCGATGACTGCATCCTGCCCGCCGACAACCTGCTGGGCGAGGAAGGCCGCGGCTTCAGCTATGCCATGGCCGGGCTGGACGGCGGGCGCCTGAACATCGCCGCAGCCGCCCTGGGCGGCGCGCAATCGGCGCTGGACCGGACGCTGGCCTATATGGGGGACCGCAAGGCCTTCGGCAAATCGCTGGACCAGTTCCAGGCCCTGCAGTTCCGCCTGGCCGAGATGGAGACCGCCCTGCAATCGGCCCGCATCTTCCTGCGCCAAGCGGCGTGGATGCTGGATCAGGGCGCGCCGGACGCGACCAAGTTCTGCGCCATGGCCAAGCTGCACGTCACCGATCGCGCCTTCGAGGTCGCCAACCAATGCCTGCAGCTGCACGGCGGATACGGCTATCTGGCCGATTACGGCATCGAGAAGATCGTGCGCGACCTGCGCGTCCACCAGATCCTGGAGGGCACGAACGAGATCATGCGCCTGATCATCAGCCGCGCCCTTTTGGCGGAAAGGGCCTGACATGGACGACCTGACCATCTACACCGCCGGGCGCGCCGGGCGCATCACCTTCACCCGGCCCAAGGCGCTGAACGCCCTGACCCATGCCATGGCCCGCGCCATCCACGACGCCTTGGACAATTGGCGCGACGATCCTGCTGTCGCGCTGGTCATCATCGATGCCGAAGGGGACCGCGCCTTCTGCGCCGGGGGCGACATCGCCGCCGTCTATCACGCGGGCCGCGCGGGCGATCACCAGGTCGGGCGCGACTTCTTTCGCGACGAATACCGCATGAATGCGGCCATCGCCGATTTTCCCAAGCCCATCGTGGCTTTCATGCAAGGGTTCGTCATGGGCGGCGGCGTGGGGGTGGGCGGTCATGCCAGCCACCGGATCGTCGGCGACACGACGCGCATCGCGATGCCCGAAAGCGGCATCGGCCTGATCCCCGACGTGGGCGGCACCTGGCTGCTGGGTCGCGCGCCGGGGCGGATCGGTGAATACCTGGCGATGACCGGGGGTCGGATGACGGCAGGCGACGCGATCCATGCCGGCTTTGCGGACATGTATATTCCCGAAGCGGACTGGCCGGGCCTGATCGCCATGCTGGAGGACAGCGGCGACGTGACCGGCCTGCGCGGCCACCCTGCCCCCGCGGCGACGCTGGACCGGCGCGACCTGTCCGCCTTTGGTGGCCGCACCCTGGCCGATATCACCGCCGCGTTGCAGGAGGCGGGCGACGACGAATCGCTGGAGGCGCTGCGGCGCAATTCGCCGCTGTCGATGGCGGCGGGGCTGGCGATGGTGCGTGCGGCCCGCGGCGACGACTGCATGCAGCAGTCGCTGTCGCGCGAATACCGCTTTACCGCCCGCGCCACGGCCGAAAGCGATTTCCTGGAGGGCGTGCGCGCCCAGATCATCGACAAGGATCGCAAGCCCGTCTGGCGCCGGGACGCGTCCGATGACACGCTGCGCGCGATGCTGGCCCCGCTCGGGGATGACGAACTGCAATGGGAGACTGCAGAATGAAGATCGGCTTCATCGGACTGGGCAATATGGGCGCGCCCATGGCCGCCAACCTGGCCGCCGCGGGCCATCAGGTCACGGGTTTCGACACCGCAGCCCCCGCCCCTGCGGGCGTGACCCTCGCCGCCAGCGCGACCGAGGCGGTGTCGGGCGCGGATGTGGTCTTCACCATGCTGCCCAATGGCCAGATCCTGCGCGACGTGGCCGGCCAGATAATCCCCGCCATGCAGCAGGGCGCGGTCCTGTGCGACTGCTCCACCGTCGACGTGGACAGCGCGCGCGCCGTGGCGCAGGCGGCCCGCGCGGCGGGGCTGGGGGCGCTGGACGCGCCCGTCTCGGGCGGCACTGGCGGCGCACAGGCCGGCACGCTGACCTTCATGGTGGGTGGCGCCGAAGCCGATTTCGCCACCGTCCAGCCGCTGTTCGCGGTCATGGGCCAGAAGGCCGTCCATTGCGGCGACAGCGGCGCCGGACAGGCGGCCAAGATCTGCAACAACATGATCCTGGGCGTCACCATGATCGCCACCTGCGAAGCCTTTGCCTTGGCCGACAAGCTGGGGCTGGACCGCCAGAAGATGTTCGACGTCGTGTCGACCAGTTCGGGCTATAGCTGGTCGATGAACGCCTATTGCCCGGCGCCGGGCGTGGGCCCTGTCAGCCCCGCGGACAACGGCTACAAGCCCGGCTTTGCCGCCGAACTGATGCTCAAGGATCTTGGCCTGTCCCAGCAGGCGGCCGAATCGGTTGGCGCGCAGACCCCGATGGGGGCGTTGGCGCATCAACAATATGACGACTTCGTCACCCGCGAAGACGGCCGGGGACAGGATTTTTCGGCCATGCTGCCCCGATTTACGGCGCGGAACGGTTGATCGGAACGGGTTGTTAACCCCTGCCGTGGTGATATGCGGTGGCGAGCCTGCGAACGGGGTGCAGCCATCATGGACCGGATCTTGCGACGTCTCTCCACCGCCCTGCTGATCGGCGCATGCGCGCTGGTCCCTCAGGACGGCTTTGCCCAGCAGCGCCCCACTGTCGGTGAGGTGCCGGCGCCCGAGCAGGTTCGCCAGATCGACAAGCCCGGCGCCGTGGGCCTTGGGCCGCAGCTGCCGGGCAGCGTCTATGCCGTCGTATCGGGCCATCTGGTCCGCATCCAGATCGGCAGCGGCAAGATCCTGTCGATCCTGCGGCCCCTGCCCGACTGAACGTGGCAGTTCCGCATCGGCATGCCTGCCATGCGGCGTCGCAGCGGAACCCGTCAGGCAATCCCGGGTTGACCCGTTGTAACTGATCCGAGGATATGATGACGCCGCTGCACCCCTTTGCCGCCGTGGCGGCCGGGACAATGCTCGGCCTCGCCGCCCTGACCGCCCCCAACACCACGCCGACCCGTGGACTGCAGGCCGTGCCGGCATGTACGACGGAATGTCTGGGCGGGCATGCAACCATGCCGATGGTCGGTGACAGCGTTCCGGAGGACCAACTGCATCGTGTCAGCGCGCCGGGCCGCTATGGTCTGTCTCAGGCGCCCGATGGTGACAGCTATGCCGTGGTCGGTGGCCATCTGGTGCGGATCGATGCAGATGAGGGGCGTATCCTGTCGGTTCTGCGACCCGCACCGCGGATTCTGGACTAACCGTCCAACAAGGCGCGCGCGGCCTCGGTCGCGGCGTCGGTGACACGGTCGCCCGACAGCATACGCGCGATCTCGGCCACGCGCTCGGGTTGGGGCAGCGGCGTGACGGTGGATGTGGTCATCCCGTCGGTCACCGATTTCGACACCCGGAAATGCACCGCGCCCAAGGCCGCGACCTGCGGCGAATGGGTGATGACCAGCACCTGCGCACCATCCGCCAGATTCTGCAAACGGCGGCCGACGGCATCGGCGGTGGCCCCGCCGACCCCGCGATCAATCTCGTCAAAGATCATGACCAGCGCGTCATTCCCCCGCGCCAGACAGACCTTCAGCGCCAGCAGAAAGCGGGACAGTTCGCCACCGGAGGCGATTTTGTCCAACGGCCCCGACGGCGCGCCCGGGTTGGTCGCCACCGTGAACGCCACGGTATCGCGCCCGTCCGGCCCGGGCTCGGCGGGCGATACGACGGTGCGAAAGACCGCACGTTCCATCTTCAGCGGTACCAATTCAGCGGTCACGGCGCGGTCCAACCGGGTCGCGGCTTCGGTGCGGGCGGCGGTCAGCGCATCAGCCGCGGCATCATAGTCCGCCTGAGCGTCCCGCGCGGCACGGCGCAGATCGCCCATCCGCGCCTCACTGGCGTCCAGACGCTCCAGCCGGTCGCGCAGCTGCTGCGCCAGCCCGGCCAGATCGTCGGGCAGAATGTCATGCTTTCGCGCCAAGGCACGCAGCGCGAACAGACGCTCCTCGGTCGATTCCAGAGCGTGCGGATCGAAATCCAGCGCGGCCAGCGTGTCCTCGACCCCGCGGGTGGCCTCGCCCAGCTCGATCAGCGCGCGTGACAGGGCGGCAAGCGGCTCGTCCAGTCGACCTTCGGCCTGCTCGGATGCGCCCTCCAACCAGCGCGCGGCGTCGACCATCGCGCCTTCGGCACCGTCTCCCGCCAGCATCTGCAGAGCGCGCGCCACGTCATCCCGGATGCGCTCTGCGCCCTGCATGGCGCGGCGCGCGATGTCCAGGCGCTGTTCCTCGCCGGGTTCGGGGGCCAGCTTGTCCAGTTCCGCCACGGCGTGGCGCAGAAACTCTTCTTCCTGCCGGGCGGCGGCCAACGCGGCCTCGGCCTCGGCCAGCGCCCGGTCCGCATCGCGGCGTGCGGCCCAGGTGCGGCGGACCGCCGACAGGTCCATCGCGCCGAACGCGTCCAGCAGGGTGCGATGCCCGCGCGGATTCAACAGCCCGCGGTCGTCATGCTGCCCGTGCAGCTCGACCAGGACCTCGGACAGCTGCCGCAGAACCTCGCCCGACACCCGGCGGTCATTGACCCAGCCCGTCTTGCGCCCATCCAGCGTATTCACGCGGCGCAGGATCAGCTCGTCGTCATCGATCGTGATCCCGGCCTCGGCCAGCAGGGTGCGAGCGGGATGAACCTCCGGCAGGTCGAACACCGCCTGAACCTCGCCCTGCGCGGCCCCCTGGCGGACCAGTTCGGCGCGGCTGCGCCAGCCCAGGACGAACCCCAGGCAATCCAGCAGGATGGACTTGCCTGCGCCGGTCTCTCCGGTCAGCACGTTCAGGCCGGGGCCGAACGACAGCTCCAGCCGGTCGATCAGCAGCATGTCGCGGATGTCCAGCGATCTCAGCATGGGCCACGGCCCCTGCGCACGGCCTGCATTACAGCCAGCGTCCCTGGATGGTCTGGCGATAGACGTTGGTCAGCCAGCTGTCACCGCGCACCTCGGCCGACAGGCCGCGGCCGCGCAGCTGCCGGAACGCGTCGTCATAGAAGGGCGAGGACTGGAAGTTGTGTCCCAGGATGGCGCCCGCCGTCTGCGCCTCGTCCAGCAGTCCAAGGGCCAGATAGGCCTCGACCAGACGCAGCAGCGCCTCGGGGGTCTGGGTGGTCGTCTGGAACTCTTCGACCACCACGCGGAACCGGTTCACCGACGCCGCGTAATGCCCCTGCTTCAGGTAATAACGCCCGATCTCCATTTCCTTGGCGGCCAGATGATCGAACGCCAAGTCGAACTTCAGGATCGAACTACGGGCATATTCGCTGTCGGGATACTGCTCGATCACCGTCCGCAGCCCCTGCAGTGCCTGGAAGGTCAGGCCCTGATCGCGCCCGACGTCGTCGATCTGATCGTAATAGGACAGCGCCAGCAGATACTGCGCATAGGCGGCATCCTCATCGGTCGGATAGGTGTCCAGGAACCGCTGCGCCGCGCCGCGGGCCTCTTCGTAATTGCCCGCCTTGTGGTTGCCATAGGCCTGCATGATCAGCGCACGCTTGGCCCATTCGGAATAGGGATAAAGCCGCTCGATCTCGCTAAAATAGACGACGGCATCCTCGGGGTCGCCGCTGTTCTCCAGCTCGAACTCGCCCCGCTTGTAGATTTCCTCGGCCGTAAAGCGGTCCAGATTCTGCTTTTGCGCCGCGTCTTGGTTGCCGCCGCAGCCAGTCAGGACAACGCCCGCCAGCACCGCAGCCACCACCGAAGCCGAGATTTTCGAGCCCGCCATCTTTATCCTGCCCTACGATTTGCCGATGCGCTGCCCGCGTGCGGGCGGCGCTGCCGGGATCCTCTAGCACAGAACATCAGGGGGCGCAAAATGGCAATCCGTTGAATTCGGCCAAGGTCCCGGCGCCCCGCGCCGTCACTCGGCCGCAAAGGCCGCGGCAAGTTCGGGGCGTGCATAGTCGGCGACACCCGCACCCGGCAGGCGGCCTTCCAGCTCGGGCGTGCACCGCTCCCAGGTCCATGCGGTGGGGTCGGCGAACAGCGCCCGCAGCAGGCGGTTGGTCATCGCGTGGCCCGCGCGGTGGCCGGTATAGCGCGCCAGCAGCGGCGCACCGGCCAGCGCCAGATCGCCGGTGGCGTCCAGCATCTTGTGGCGCACGGCCTCATCCGCGTGACGCAGACCGCCCGGCGACAGGACGCGCCCGCCATCCACCACGACCGCGTTCAGATAGGTCCCGCCCAGGGCAAGGCCGTTACGGCGCATCGCCTCGACATCCGACGCGCGGCAGAAGGTGCGGCTGTCGGCCAGTTCGCGCAGGAACGCGCCATTGGCCATGTCCAGACGCTTTTCCTGATGCCCGATCGCGGCGTCGGTAAAGTCGATCTCGAAATCGATCTCCAGGTGGTCGGCGGGCGACAGGCGGGCAAAGGCCTCGCCCTCGCGGACCTCGACCGTGCGCAGGACGCGGATCGCGCGCAGCGGTGCGGCCTGACGCGCGATGCCGGTGTCCAGGATCGCGTCCACGAAAGGCGCGGCCGAACCGTCCAGGATCGGAATTTCGGACCCATCGACGGTGATCAGCGCGTTGTGGATACCCGTGCCGGCCAGCGCAGCCATCACGTGCTCGACCGTCGAGAGGGTCACACCCAAGCCATTGTCCAGCAGCGTGCACAGCTTGGACGGCGTCACATGGTCCCACAATGCCGGAATGTCGACCGCAGGCGACAGGTCGGTGCGGCGAAAGACGATCCCGTGGCCGGGCCGTGCGGGATGCATGACCAGACGCGCGGGCGCACCGGAGTGGAGCCCGACGCCCTGCAATGTCACTGTGTCTTTCAGCGTCGCCTGCATGATCTGCCTGCCTTCGGATTCGTCGTGGGGCGCACTTGCCCCTTCTGTCACTCCAGCTAGGTCCGGCAGTGAGCGCATTCAATTAACGTTTTGTAACGGGGTGAAACATTCCCCTGCCCTGCCCTGCCCTGCAACCCGATGGCCGTTTTCGCCCAAGAGGTTGACTGGCAAAGGGAAAGGGCCGCTTTGCAGCGGCCCTTGCAACCAGCGGATGTGCCGGCTTCGTGATCCGTCAGTTGGCCTGACGGCGCAGGAAAGCCGGGATCTCGACATTGTCCTTGCCGTTCGAGTCGGGGCTGGCCAGATCGTCGAAGTCGGTGTCGTGCTGGCGGGCGCGGACGGCGACGCGGTCGTTCACACGCTCGGCGATCGAGGATGCGGCCGGCTTGGCGCCGCCCGGCTGGTCGTTGCCATGGCCTGCCATGCGCTCCAGCATGCGGCCCAGACCGCTCATCCGGCTGGTGGCGGGCTGTGCGGGCTGCTGCTGCGGCTGTGCGGGAACGCGACCGTGGTTGTCCACGGCGCGGCGCAGGCGGTCCATCACCTCGGGTGCAGGCTGGCCGGCGCGCGGGGACTGCGGCGCACGGGGCGCGACAAAGGCCGACGCGTCGTCGTCGATGCGCACGGCGTTCTGGCGGGCGCTGTCCTTCGGCTGATAGGCCGGCTGCGGCATGTCGTCCTCGGCGCGCGGGTCGTGGCGCGGGGCCTCGACACGGGCTGTCTCGGCAGAGGATGCGATCGGGGGCGCCACGCGGCGCGCCGGGATCGCCGGCTGCTCCTCGGCGGCGGCACCGACCTGCGGGTTTTGGGTCAGCGGTGCGGCCATGCCGCGGCGGGGCGAGGGAACCTCGGCCACCGCGACGGCGGCGTCGATGCCGGTCGCCACGACCGAAACGCGGATCGTGCCGTCCATGTCGGGGTCCAGGGTCGAACCGACGATGATGTTGGCATCGGCATCCACCTTGTCGCGGATGACGTTGGCCGCCTCGTCCAGTTCGAACAGGGTCATGTCATAGCCGCCGGTGATGTTGATCAGCACGCCGCGCGCACCGTTCAGGCTGATCTCGTCCAGCAGCGGGTTGGCGATGGCACGCTCGGCGGCTTCCTGGGCGCGGTTCTCGCCCGAGGCCTCGCCAGTGCCCATCATGGCCTTGCCCATCTCGTCCATCACTGACCGCACGTCGGCAAAGTCCAGGTTGATCAGGCCCGGCTTGACCATCAGGTCGGTCACGCCCTTGACGCCCTGGTACAGCACGTCGTCGGCCAGCGCGAAGGCGTCGGTAAAGGTGGTCTTTTCGTTGGCCAGCCGGAACAGGTTCTGGTTCGGAATGATGATCAGCGTGTCCACGACCTTCTGCAGGGCCTCGACGCCCTCCTCGGCCTGGCGCATCCGCTTGGTGCCCTCGAACTGGAAGGGCTTGGTCACCACGCCGACGGTCAGGATGCCCATCTCGCGCGCGGCCTGCGCGATGATCGGCGCCGCACCGGTGCCGGTGCCGCCGCCCATGCCCGCGGTGATGAAGCACATATGCGCGCCCATCAGGTGATCGACGATATCTTCGATCGTCTCCTCGGCGGCCTTGGCGCCGATCGTGGGCTTGGCACCCGCGCCCAGACCCTCGGTGACCTTGGGCCCGATCTGGATGCGCGAGGTCGCACGCGACTGCTGCAGCGCCTGCGCGTCGGTGTTGGCGACCACGAACTCGACCCCGTCGAGCTGCTTCTGAATCATGTTGTTGACGGCGTTGCCACCTGCGCCACCGACACCGAAGACGGTGATGCGCGGCTTCAGCTCTTCTTCGTCATTCATCATCAGATTGAGGTTCATGGTGTCCGCCTGTTACCGCTGCTGCATTGGGGAGGCGGGTGTACCGCTCGAATCCCGTTTCTTAATGGTTACCGTAACAATTGGCACCAGTTCCGTCACCCGAAAAAGCCGGGCGTTTCGCAAAATCTGGAGGGGCTACCCTTGAAATAGGCGGCATCTTGCCATGTCTTCCGAATGTGGTGGGAAAACCCTTGCCACCCCCCAGAACCAAGGTGGTGCAATCACCAGTTGTTCTTGAACCAGCGATAGGCGCGACGCAGGCTGCGCGCGGGATAGCGGTCGGCCGGCATCTCGAAATCCCACCATTCATCCTGCGGATGTGCGGCGAACAGCGCCAGGCCGACGGCGCTGGAAAAGCTGGGATCGGTCAGCTGATGGGCCAGACCGTCGATGCGCAGCGGCCGCCCGCAGCGCACGTTCGGACCCAGGATGCGCGTCGCCAGACCGTCCAGGCCTGGGATCTGACTGCCACCCCCGGTCAGCACGATCTGCTGGCTGGGCATCCAGTCGAACCCGGCCGCGTCCAGCACCTCGCGGACATGCTCCAGCATCTCCTCAACGCGGGGGCGCATCACGCCGATCACGTCGGCGCGGCTGACCTGGCGGCGGTCCGCCTCCCAGTCCCCGGTCTCTCCGCCGACCTCGATCATGTCGCGGTCGTCGCGGCCCGTCGCCTCGACGCCCCCGTTCAGCGTCTTCAGGCGCTCTGCCACGGGCAGGCTGACGCGCAGACCCTGGGCGATGTCCTGGGTGATCAGGTTGCCGCCGATGGGCACGTGATCGGAAAAGATCATGTGCTTCTTGACGAAGATCGACACGCCGGTGCCGCCACCGCCGAAATCGACGCAGGCCGCGCCCAGCTCCTGCTCATCCTCGACCAGCGACGCGCGGGCCGAGGCATAGGGCGCCGAGGCGATCCCCGCCAGTTCAAGATCACAGCGGCGGATGCACTGGACCAGGTTGCCGATGGAATCGCCGTCCACGGTCAGCACATGCATGTCGCAGAACAGCTTGTTGCCCAGATGGTCGCGCGGGTCGGCCAGGTTGCTGCGGTTGTCGACCGCGAAATTCACCGGCTGCGCGTGCAGCACCTCGCGGCCGCGGCCGAAATCGGGCGCGTCGCAGGCGGCCAGCACGGAAGCCACGTCATGTTCGCCGACCTTGCCGGATTCCAGCACGATCTCTCCGGCCAGGCCATACGAGGCCGGCCGGCCGCCCGACAGGCAGGCGATGACGTGATCGACACGCACGCCCGCGACCTTCTGCGCGGCGGCGACGACCGTGCGGATCGCGCGCTCGGTCTCGGCCATGGTCTCGATCTCGCCGCGGCGCATCCCGCGCGACCGGGTCGATGCCGCGCCGATCACGCGGAAATTGACCTGCCCCGCCATCGGGCCCACGCCGTCGGTTTCCCGGAAGGTGCCATTGCCGTCGATGCGCAGGACAAGGCAGGCGATCTTGGACGTGCCGATGTCCAGGATGCCGATCACGCCCCGCTGCAGGGCCGCCCGGCGGATGTTACGCATCGCGCGTTGCGTCTGATACAGGTCCACCATTCCTCAGCCCTCCGTCTTCTTGTCATCGGGCAGCACGCTGCCATCGGGTCCCAGCAGCGGCAGCCCGCGTGCGGTGCGTATCGTGTTGCGCGCGTCGATCCCTAACCGCAGGACGGGCCGCGTCGGGTCGCGCAGATCGACGATTGTGATGTCGCGGCCCAGCATGTCCTCGGCCCGATCCATTGCGATCGCGGCCTCCAGCGCGATCACCGCACCGGTCTCGGGCAGCAGGATGCGCTGGCCGTGATCCAGCACCAGGTCCCACCGCCGTTCGCCGCGCCGCACAAGGCCACGCACGCGGGGCAGGATCGGACCCGCGGCGTCGAACAGGGCCAGCGCCTCGGTCGTGGCCAGATCCGCCCCCTCTCCGGTGATCAGCGGCAGGTCGGCGCGCACCTCGCGCGAGGTCAGGCTGGCCACGCGATGGCCGCCGGCGTCCAGCATGTCGATGCCGCGCGCGTGGCGCCACAGGATCGCGGGTTCGCGTTCCTTGACCACCGCCGACAGGATACCGCCCGGCTTGATGCGCAAGTCGATGGATTCGACCGCGTCCAGCTGCAGCACCTGCAGGCGCAGCGCCGCCAGATCGATATCGAAGCTGGAGGCCGGCAGATCCACCGGCAGCATCGCGCGCAGGGCCCGGTCCACCACCGGGGTCGCCCCCTCGATCGTCATGATGCGGACCTGGAATTCGTCGCGGCTCTGGACCTTGGTCACCACGCTGGCGACGGTGTCGTTCAGCGCGGCGCGACGGTCCTCGTCGGCCAGCCACAGCCCCCCGATCATCGCGATGGCAAAGGCCGGAAGGCCCACGCGCAACACCCGGCGGTACAGCGGCGTCAGCCACATCCGCTCCAGGCGGTACTTCAGGCGCGACGGCGCGGGGTCGCGGCGCTGCCGCGCGGCGGGCGGGGTGATCTGCTTTCCGGGACGGTGATCGATCACGACCGGCACAGCGCGTCCTCCACCATCCAGCGCATCAGCGCGGGAAAGTCGATGCCCGCATGGGCCGCCTGTTCGGGGGCAAGACTGGTCGGCGTCATGCCGGGCTGGGTGTTCAGCTCCAGGATGATCAGCCCGTCCACGCCGCGCGTCTCGTCCCACCGGAAATCGGTGCGCGTCAGGCCGGTGCAGCCAAGCGCCTTGTGCGCGCGCACGGCCATCTCCAGGCAGGCGGCGCGGATGTCGTCGGGAATGTCCGCGGGGATCACGTGGCGCGACCCGCCGACGGTGTATTTCGCGGCGTAATCGTACCAGCCGCTGGTCAGGATCTCGGTCACGTCCAGCGCGCGGTCACCCATGACCGTGGTCGTCAGCTCCCGCCCGGGGGCATAGGTCTCGACCATCACGCGCTCGGGCATGTCGGCGGACAGCGCGGGCGGCTGGTTGGCGCCGTCATGGACGATGTAGACGCCAACGGACGATCCCTCGTCATTGGGCTTGACCACATAGGGGGGCGGAATGACGTGGCGCAGGCGCACCTCGGCGGCATCGGCGATGACGCTCTCGACCACGGGCAGGCCGGCGGCGCGGAATGCCTGCTTGGCGCGCGTCTTGTCCATCGCCAGCGCCGAGGCCAGCACGCCCGAATGGGTATAGGGCAGGTCCAGCCAGTCCAGCAGGCCCTGGACGCAGCCGTCCTCTCCCCACCGGCCATGCAGGGCGTTGAAGACGACGTCGGGTGCGGCATCGGCCAGACGCCGGACGATCTCGTCCCCGCGCGCGGTGCCAAGATCGATCTCGGTTACCTGATATCCCGCCACCCGCAGCGCATCTGCGCATTCGCGTCCCGACGACAACGACACCTGGCGTTCAGCCGAGGGTCCGCCCATCAGAACAGCGACCGAGTGGGCTGTCCTGCTCGACCTGCCCGCCACTTTTCGCCTTTCGTGCCCGGTTGATCCGGGCTTGATCTGGTCCGCGCCCCCTTGAACGGAGGCGTCATGTCGCATCAGGTTACAAGCAAAGCGCGAACCGCAAAAGCTCAATTTCGGCTGTCTGCGCAGAATGTTGCGCAGCGGGCGTCAGTCCGTGTCGGGACCGGGGTCGCCGATGCGGATGACCTCCCATTGCAGGTCGTGGCCGCTCTCCTCCAGCACGCGGCGCCGGACCAGTTCGCCCAGGGCCTCCAGCTCGGCTGCGGTCGCGCCGCCGGTGTTCAGCAGGAAGTTCGGATGCTTTTCCGACATCTGCGCGCCGCCCCAGCTGTGCCCGCGCAGCCCCGCCCGGTCGATCAGCGACCATGCCTTCAGGTCATGCACGTCATCCGCCTGCCCGGTCGAGCTGAACCCCGCCGGGTTGCGAAAGGTCGAACCGGCGCTGCGTTCGCGGGTGGGCTGGCTTTCATCGCGCCGTGCCAGCTGATCGGCCATCTTGGCGTGCAGCCGGTCGGGGTCGCCCGGCGCGGCACGCAGCCTGGCACTGGTGATCACCCAATCGGTCGGCAGATGCGTCTCGCGATAGCCGAAACGCAGATCGGCGGGCGTTAGCGTGACGCGTGCGCCCTGCCGCGTCACGGCCTGCGCGTCGATCAGGTGGTCGGCCACATAGCTGCCATAGCAGCCCGCGTTCATCCGCACCGCGCCCCCGATGCTGCCCGGTATCGTGCGCAGGAAGGTCAGGTCCAGCCCCGCCTCCGCGGCCCGGCGGGCGACCTGCGCGTCCAGCGCCGCGGCACCCGCGGTGACGGTGTCGCCGTCGATCTCGACGCTGTTGAAGGCGCGGCCAAGGCGGATGACCACGCCGCGGATGCCGCCGTCGCGCACGATCAGATTGCTGCCCACGCCCATCGGAAAGACCGGGACACCGGGGTCCAGCGCGGCCAGGAAATCGGCCAGGTCATCCTCGTCCGCGGGCTGGAACAGCCAGTCGGCGGGGCCGCCGACGCGCAGCCAGGTCAGGCCGTCAAGGGTTCTGTCAGGGATCAGGCTGCCGCGGGGGGTGGGAAGGTCGATGCTCATGGCCTTGGGTGGTAGCCAGCGGCGCCCCGTCCGTCAACCGCGGGACTAGAGGACCAGCGTCGCCGCGGCGGCCAGACCCGCGACCAGCATCGACGCCAGCGCCAGGACGATCTGGGGGCTGCGCCACGCCAGGCGGTGGCCGCGGATCCGCGCCAGTGCCAGCCCGGTCAGCATGCCCAGCAGTGCGGGCAGGACGGTAAAGCTTTGCGCGACGACGGCCGCCAGGTCGTGAAAGCCCCCCTGCCCCTGCGCCGCCCGAAACAGCTGCAGCGCGATGGCCGCCAATAGCACCGCCAGGATCAACAGCGGCCAGCGCAGCTGCAGCCGCGCGCTGCCCCAGGCGATGACGCCCGCGCCCGACAGGCACAGGCCCGCGATGATCCAGGGGTTCATCGCTGTCCTTCGGCGGTGTTCATCGGGGCTGGCGTGGGCAGCCGCGCCGCGCGGCGCCGCGCGGTCGGACGGCCCAGCAGCATCAGCAGACCCAGTCCAAAGCCCAGAACGCCCAGGCCCGGTCCCCATTCCAGCGTCAGCCAGCCCAGAACCGGGACGCCTGCCAGCACCAGGACCCAACTGGCGCGTCGCTGCCAGCGGCGGTTCAGGCGCGGGGTCAGGCAGGCCAGCGTCAGCCAGACCGCCGCCCCCGCCAGCGCCAGCAGCGGCAGGATCGCAAGATCGGGCGTGGCCGTCACGCGGCCTGGCCCTGCAACCGCGCGGGCAGCCCGTTGGCCCAGGTCGAGATCGTGCCCGCCCCCAGGCAGACAACCATGTCACCGGGCCGCGCCTGTTCGCGGACCAGTCGCTCCAGGTCGTCCTCGGACAGGATGGCGCGGGCGTGGCGGTGGCCGTGGGCGATCAGCCCCGCCACCAGGTCGTCGCGCGAAGCGCCGGGAATGGGCTCTTCTCCGGCGGAATAGACGTCGGCGATGGCGACCACGTCGGCCTCGTTGAAGCAGGTGCAGAAATCCTCGAACAGGTTCGACAAGCGCGAATAGCGGTGCGGCTGGTGAACCGCGATCACGCGGCCAGTGCTGGCCTGGCGCGCGGCCTTAAGGACGGCGGCGATCTCCACCGGGTGGTGGCCGTAATCGTCGATGATGGTCACGCCGTTGATCTCTCCGACGCGGGTAAAGCGGCGGCCGACGCCGCCGAACTTCGCCAGCGCGGTGCGGATCTCGGATTTCTTGATGCCCAGGTGGCGTGCGACGGCCACGGCCGCCAGGCAGTTCGAGACGTTGTGGTCGCCCGGCATGGGCAGGGTGCAGCCCTCGATCATCGGGATCGGACCGTCGGTCGCCTCGCCCTGCAGGGCAATGTCGAAATGCGCGATGCCCTTGTCATAGGTCAGGTTCATCGCCCGCACGTCGGCCTGCGCGTTGAAGCCGAAGGTCACCACGCGGCGGTCGGTCAACCGGCCCACCAGCGCCTGCACCTCGGGATGGTCGGTGCAGCAGACGGCCAGGCCGTAGAACGGCACCGATGACGCGAAGTTGGTGAAGGCCTGGCGCAGCGCATCGAAGCTGCCCCAATGCTCCATGTGTTCGGGGTCGATATTGGTGACGATCGCGATGTCGGCGGGCAGGCGGTTGAAGCTGCCGTCGGATTCGTCGGCCTCGACCACCATCCACTCGCCCGCACCGGCCCGCGCGTTCGAGCCATAGGCGTGGATCACGCCGCCGTTGATGACCGTGGGGTCCAGCCCGCCCGCATCCAGCAGCGTCGCGACCATCGTGGTAGTCGTCGTCTTGCCATGCGTGCCGGCGATGGCGATGTTCGATTTCAGCCGCATCAGTTCGGCCAGCATCTCGGCCCGGCGCACGATGGGCAGGCCGCGCAGGCGGGCCTCCTCCAACTCGGGGTTGCCCTTCTTGATTGCGGTCGAGATGACGATGACGCCTGCGCCCGCCACGTTCTCGGCGCGCTGGCCCTCGAAGACGGTGGCGCCCAGGGTCTCCAGCCGGTCGGTGATCTTGGATTTCTTGGAATCGCTGCCCTGGACACGATAGCCCAGGGTCAGCAGCACCTCGGCGATGCCCGACATGCCGATGCCGCCGATGCCCACGAAATGGATGGGGCCCAGCTCTCCGGGCAGTTTTGTCGCTGCGTTCATCGCGTGATCTCCTCGACGAGGTCGTACAGGCGGCGCGCCGCGTCGGGGCGCGCCAGGGTCAGGGCCGCCTGCGCCATGGCCGTGGCCTGGGCGGGGTCCGTCAGGATCGCGCGGATGTCGCGCGTGAGGCTGTCCGCGTCAAGCACGGATTCGGGATGGACATGCGCCGCGCCCGCATCGGCCAGCGCCTGCGCATTCGCGGTCTGGTGATCGCCGGTGGCGGCGGCAAAGGGGATCAGGATCGCCGGGCGGCCGATCACGGTGATGTCGGCCAGCGACGATGCGCCCGACCGGCTGATCACCAGATGCGCGGCCGCGATGCGGTCCGGCACGTCGGTGAAGAAGGGCTGAACCTCGGCCGCGATGCCGGCTGCGGCATAAGCGGCCGTGACCTGATCGGCATCCTCGGGGCGGGCCTGGTGGCTGACCTGCAGACGGGCGCGCAGGTCCGCAGGCAGGCCGGCGATGGCGGCGGGCACGACCTGCGACAGGACGCGCGCCCCTTGGCTGCCGCCGATGACGAGCAGGTTCAGCGCCCCCTCGCCCGGCGCGACATAGGGGCTGGCGGCCCGGTCCAGGACCGCGCCGCGGACCGGGTTGCCGACGTGCTGACCCGAAATGCCCTGCGGCAGGATCGTGGGCCAGGTGCCGCAGGCCACGCGGTGCACGCGCGCCGCGAACATCCGGTTCACCCGACCCATGACGCCGTTCTGTTCGTGGATCATCCGCGGCAGGCCCATCAGATGCGCCGCCGACAGCGCCGGGATGGTCGGATAGCCGCCGAACCCGATCACAACCGCCGGGCGGTCGCGCCGGAAGGCCCGGCGAGCGGCCAGCACCCCGGCGGCGATCTTGAACGGTGCCGCCAGCTTGCCCGACAGCCCGCCGCGCGCGGTGGTCGCGGATTTCACGACCTGGCGCTCGACCGCCTCGGGGAAGCCGCCGGCATAGCGCGCACCGCGGTCATCGGTGGACAGCTTGACGCGCCAGCCCTGTGCCAGCAGCAGCTCTGCCAGGGCCTGGGCCGGAAACATGTGGCCGCCGGTACCTCCGGCGGCGATCAGGGCAAGGGGGGCGGCCATCAGCGGGACCGGCGCAGGATTTCGGCGAACTCGCCCTGTGGACGGGTGCGGGTCAGCGCCAGCAGCATGCCAAGCGCAATGCCGGACGCGATCATGGACGAGCCGCCATAGCTAACGAAGGGCAGCGTCATGCCCTTGGCGGGCAGCAGGCGCACCGCGACGCCCATGTTGATCAGCGCCTGCACGCCGAAGGCGCAGGCCAGGCCCGTGCCGGCGATGCGGGCGAACGGATCGCGTTCCCGCACCAGCCGCAGCAGCGAGCGCATGACGATGGTCATGTAAAGCAGGATGATCGCCAGGACCATGATGAAGCCGTATTCCTCGGCCGCGACGGCGATGATGAAGTCGGTATGCGCATCGGGCAGCGACCATTTCACCGTCCCCTCGCCCACGCCGACGCCGAAGAAGCGGCCCTCCTGGATGGCGTTCGTGGCAAAGTAGATCTGGGTGTTCGCGTCGATTTCCGATGACAGGAAGCTGTTGATCCGGCGGGCAAAGTGTTCGGACGCGTTATAGGCGAACAGACCGCCCATCCCGGCCAGTCCCGCGACGCAGACGATCAGGATGACCGGCGATCCGGCGACGAAATACATCACCAGCCACGAGAACAGCACCAGCGATGCCTGGCCGAAGTCGGGCTGCAAGGCCAGCAGGATGACGATCGTCATCGCGGCGCCGAAGGAGTAGATCCGCCCCGGAGGGCCGCCCGGTTCCTGCGCCGAGGCCATGAACCAAGCGCAAAGCGCCACGAAGCCCGGCTTGAGGAATTCCGACGGCTGCACCGACACGAAGCCAAGCGACAGCCACCGCGTCGCACCCTTTCCGAAGTCGGTGCCGATGATCGGCAGGGCCAGGATCAGCATGAAGGACACGGCAAAGCCCAGAACACCGATGCGGCGGATCTGGCGCGGGGTCAGCATCGAGATGACCAGCATCACGAACAGGCCCATTCCCCCAAACACCATCTGCCGCTGGACATAGTAGAACCGCGGCAGGTTGTTCTTTTCTGCTAGGGGCACCGATGCGGCCAGCCCCAGCAGAAGACCGATGGCGAACAGGCCAAGGACGCAGGTCAACGACCATTTGTCCAGGGTTCGCCACCAGCGTGGAAGAATCGGGTCGCCCGCCCGAACGGGCGTCGTGCCGAAGACCATCTCGGTCATGGGAATACCGCCGTCACTGCCTCTGTCCTGTCCGGTTTGCCCGGATCTGGGCACAAGGATAGCGCGATTGTCGCAGGCGCGCTACCAGAGATTGTCCGCGGGGCGGGGCGCGCGCCGCAACGTGATCGCGCAACGGGGCCGGAGCCCGCAAGCGGCCTCCGGCGCGCTGCCGCCCGGCCCAGTGCCGGCTGCGCCGGCCGTGCGGTTCAGCCCAGGGTGGCCAGGGCGGGGAACGTCTCCAGCAGCCAGAAGCTGAAGGCAGAGAAGGCGCCGGTCAGCAGCATGACACCCACGACGACCAGAAGCGCGCCCATGACGCGTTCGATGGTCTTGAGGTACGGCTTGATGCGGTTCATCAAGCCGATGGCCCGGTTGATGAAGATCGCCGCCAGCAGGAACGGGATCCCCAGCCCAAGGGCATAGACCGCCAGCAGTGCGGTTCCGCGGGACAGTTCGCCCCCGGTGGCCGCCAGCGACAGGATCATGCCCAGTTGCGGGCCGATGCAGGGCGTCCAGCCAAAGGCGAAGGCCAGCCCCAGCACATAGGCGCCCAACGCGCCGCCGCCCTGCTGGCCCGATTGCAGCCGGGCCTCGTGGTCCAGAAGGGGGATGCGGATGACGTGCAGGAAATGCAGGCCCATCACCACCACCATGACACCGGCGACGCGGGCCAGGATGTCCTGATACTGCAGAAAGGCGCGTCCGAAGGCCGACGCGGCGAAGCCCATCACCAGAAAGACCGTCGACAGGCCCAGCACGAAGAACAGCGCGGGCACGACGGCGCTGCGTTCGCGGGTCTTCAGCCCGTTCACCCCCACCCCGGTCATGTAGGCCAGATAGGGCGGCACGATCGGCAGCACGCAGGGCGACAGGAAGGACAGGACACCCGCCAGCAACGCCACGAAGGCGGCAGGCAGGAAGGCGGCGGTGGCGAGTTCGATTCCCAACATCGCGACACCTTAGCGGGTGGGGATGCAAAGGACAGGGGCCATAGCGTCACGGATGCGTGGGCCGGATGGCAAAAGGGGCGCGGTGTTGCCACCGCGCCCCTGGTTCAGCGAACCTTACCGGCCCGACCACCATCCGCGCCGCTTGGAGGGCGCGGCCTCGGCGACGGGTTCGGGCTGAGCCTCGGCCTGCGGTTCGGGCTCCGCGGGTGCCGCATCGACCGGGGCCGCGGCGGTCTCGACCAGCGCCTCGGCCACCGCTTCGGCGGCGACGGGGGCGGCGTTCAGGCCGGGCAGCGCATCGGCGCGGGCATCCTGGCTGTCCTGCAGATCAACGACCTCGGCCAGGGGCTGCGCATCGACCGGCTTTCTGGACCGCGACCGGCCGCGCGAACGCGTCCGGGTGCGACCGGCAGGTGCCTCCTCCTCGGCCTGGGGCGCATCGGCCTCGGGCTGATCATGGGCAGCTGCGGCAACCGGTTCGGCGGCGGCGGGGGCTGCTACGTCCTCGTCGGACTGGTCCTCGCCCTCGTCGTCCTGATCGTCATCGGCGCGCTGATCCTCGCCCTCGGGACGCTCGCCGGATTTCCGACGACGACGACGACGGCGGCGACGCGACCGACCCTCGCCATCCGCGTCCGCATCGGCGGGACGCTCGGCGCGCGGCTCGGCGGCGGGTTCGGACGCCTCGACGACCTCGGCCACCGGCTCCTCCTGCGGCTCGACGACGTCCAGGTCCTCCTCCTCGTCGATGCTGGCCATCAGGTCGGCATTGACGCCCAGGGGAACGTGGCTGGGCTCGGGCAGCACGCGGGTCGCGGTCTTGAACTTCTCGATCGCGAAGTCCGGGGACACCAGTGCTGGGTCCGCCTCGACGCGCACGGACAGGCCGTAACGCGCCTCGATGCCCGCGACATGCTCGCGCTTGGCGTTCATCAGGAAGTTGGCGACGGCGACGGGCGCCTTGACCAGAACCTCGCGCGAACGCTTGCGGGTGCCCTCGTCCTCGATCGCGCGCAGGATGGTCAGCGCCAGGCTGTCATCGCTGCGGATCAGGCCGGTGCCGTGGCAATGCGCACAGGGCTGCGTGGTCGATTCCAGCATGCCGGGGCGCAGGCGCTGGCGCGACATCTCCATCAGGCCGAACCCCGAGATGCGGCCGATCTGGATGCGGGCGCGGTCGGATTTCAGCTTGTCCTTGATGCGCTTTTCCACGGCGGCGTTGTTGCGACGCTCGTCCATGTCGATGAAGTCGATGACGATCAGCCCGGCCAGGTCGCGCAGGCGCAGCTGGCGGGCGACCTCGTCTGCGGCCTCAAGGTTGGTCTTGAGCGCGGTCTCCTCGATCGAGCCCTCCTTGGTGGCCCGTCCCGAGTTCACGTCGATGGCGACCAGCGCCTCGGTGATGCCGATGACGATGTAGCCGCCCGATTTCAGCTGCACGACCGGGTTGAACATGCCCGCCAAATAGCTTTCGACCTGGAAGCGCGCGAACAGCGGCATCTGGTCCTGGTAATGCTTCACGCTGTCGGCATGCGTCGGCATGATCATCTGCATGAAATCGCGCGCCTGCTGATAGCCGCGCTCGCCCTCGACCAGCACCTCGTCGATGTCCTTGGAATACAGGTCGCGGATGTTGCGCTTGATCAGGTCGCCTTCCTCATAGATGGCGGCCGGTGCGATCGACTTGAAGGTCAGGTCGCGGATCTGCTCCCACAGGCGCAGCAGGTATTCGTAATCGCGGCGGATCTCCATCCGGGTGCGCTCGCTGCCCGCGGTGCGGATGATCAGGCCGGCGCCCTTGGGCACATCAAGTTCGCCCGCGATGTCCTTGAGTTTCTTGCGATCCGCGGCATTGGTGATCTTGCGGCTGATGCCGCCGCCACGCGCGGTGTTGGGCATCAGGACGCAGTAGCGGCCCGGCAGCGACAGATAGGTGGTCAGCGCGGCACCCTTGTTGCCACGCTCCTCCTTGACGACCTGCACCAGCATGATCTGGCGGACCTTGACGACCTCCTGGATCTTGTAGCGGCGCGCACGCGGCTTTCGGGGCGCGCGGACCTCCTCGGTCACGTCCTCGTCGGCGACCGATTCGATCTCGTCGTCCTTGTCGGTCGCGTCCTGGCCCGCGTCGTCGGTCGTCGTCTCGTCCGAGGCATCGACCGCCTCGGCGCGGGGCTTGCGGCGCGAACGGCCACGCTCCTCCTCGGCCTCTTGGGCCTCGGCATCGGCGCGTTCCTCGGCCTTCAGCGCCTCGCGGTCGGCCGCGGGGATCTGGTAATAGTCCGGATGGATTTCCGCAAAGGCCAGGAAGCCGTGGCGGTTCCCACCGTAATCCACGAAGGCCGCCTGCAGCGAGGGCTCGACCCGCGTGATCTTGGCCAGGTAGATGTTCCCGGCGATCTGGCGCCGGTTGGCCGTCTCGAAATCAAATTCCTCGACTTTGGTTCCATCGACCACGACCACCCGAGTTTCCTCGGCATGGGTGGCGTCGATCAGCATTTTCATTGCCATTGTTATGTCTTTCGCGCAGCCGAAGACCGGGCGGCGCCATCGGCATCCCCCGGTTCGGTCTGCGGTGTGATGAGGACACGGGCGCGTCACCGTCGAAGACGTCCGGTCGGACGGGGCATCCTGCCCGCCCGTCCCGAAGTCTGCCGTCCAAAGCGCGCGTCATCGCGTCTGTTCCCTAGGATGGCCCGATGCCGCAAGGCGGGGCCGCTGTTCATCTGACCTCCTGCGCCGCCCCGCAATGCGGTGGCGCGACGGAGGCTTGGTTTTCCGCGGGACACATGGCTGCCCGGTATCGGGATCAGAGGTGCCGCGCTGCGAAACTTTCGGCGCGTGGCAACCCCCGGTTGCGGGCAGCCCTGCGCATGGGGCCAACATAGCGGTGGAACCCATCAAAATTCAATGCCGAAAACGATCCGGGCCCGGCATGGGCGAATTTGCGGCAGCCGCGCAACGTCACGCAGCATTAACAGATTTTTCACGCGCCCGTCGCAGCCTGTCCCTAGTCCGGGATCGACCGGGAACGGAGGCCGCGATGCCCGTGATGCGGATGGATGCCGACCAGCCTGTGCCCCCTGCCCTGCGGGACGCCGCGCGCCGCCTGCCCGCGGGGGCGCCGGTCCTGGTGATGCTGCACGGCTATCGCTATTCCCCGGCCCATCCGGCGTATGACCCGCATCGCCACATCCTGTCGCCCCAGGCCGGTCCCGGCGGCATCTCGTGGCCGCAGCAGCTGGGCTTTCAGGGCGATCCGTCCGAAGGCCTGGCCCTGGCCTGCGGGTGGGAGGCACGGGGCAGACTGCGCCATGCCTATGACCGCGCCGCCGGGGCCGGGGCGGACCTGGGCGCGATGATCGACGATCTGGCGACGCTTGCGGGGCGGCCCGTCGGGCTGATCGGGCATTCGCTTGGCGGCCGCGTGGCGCTGCAGGCGCTGGCCCATGCCGCGCCCGGCCGCATCGGCCGGATCGTCCTGCTGAACGCCGCCGAATTCCAGGACGCCGCCCAATCGGCGCTGGACAGTCCGGCGGGCCGCATGGCCGAGGTGCTGAACGTCACCGCCCGCGAAAACGACCTGTTCGATTTCGCGTTGGAACAACTGCTGTCGCGCGGGCGCAGGCGGGCGCTTGGCGCAGGACTGGCGCAGGCCCGCGCCAACTGGGTCGACCTGCAGATCGACGATGCCGCCACCCTCGAGGCGCTTGAGACCTTGGGCTTTCCCACCGCCCGTGGAGCCCGGCTTATGTCGCATTGGACGCCCTATCGGCGCCAGGGACTGTTCGCCTTCTACCGTGCGGCGCTGTGCCACCCCTGGGCCCTGCCCCTTGGGCTGCTACGCCATCACCTGCCGGTGCGGCCACAGCCGCGCTGGTCGCGGCTGCGGGCGGGGCCGGTGTCCCTGGGCGGAATGCGGGCCTAGGGCTGGGCATCGTCCTTGGCGGGCAAGGCATGATCGCGATACAGTTTCGCATTGCCCAGCAGGAACGCGAACAGCAGCACCGGCAGGCCGAAGGTCTTGAACCAGACCCAGGTGCTGTCCGACAGGTTGCGCCAGACCAGTTCGTTCGCGATGGCCAGCGCCACGAAGAACAGCGCCATGCGCAGCGTCAGCTTGCGCCAGCCTTCCGCGTCCATCGGCAGCGCCTCGGACAGGACGGCGCCCAGCCAGTTGCGGCGCAGCATCAGGCCGACGCCCAGGATGGCCGCGAACAGCAGATAGATGATCGTGGGCTTCAGCTTGAAAAAGCGCGGATCGTTCAGCCAGACCGACAGCCCGCCAAAGACGATGACCAGCACCAGCGTGGCCACCTGCATCGGTGCCAGCTTGCCGGTGATGCGCCACTGGATCGCGGTCGTCAGCATCAGCGCGGGAATGAAGGCCAGCGTAGCCAGGATGAACCCGCCATAGCTTTCCCCCGCGATGGTCACGGTGTCGTTGCGATACAGCATGAACACCGCAAAGAACAGGATCAGGGGGCCGAACTCCAGCGCCGGCTTGACCCAGGGTTTCGTGTTTTCCATCCCGACTGCCTTCCTGTGGCCGCCCGTCAGGCGGCGAATTCCACGATGACCGCGCCAAGCGCGATCAGCGCCATCAGCGCGACGCGCCGCGGCCCCACCTTTTCGCCCAGGATGACCCAGCCCACAAGGGCGGCGAACACGGTCGAGGTCTCTCTCAGCACCGCGGCGCGACCCACGTCGTCGATGCGCGTGGCCAGCATCACCGACCCGAAGCTGGCGAATGCCACCACGGCGCCGATCATGCCGCGCGCGGCCAGCGGCACGACCTCGGCCCGCGGCAGGGCGGCCAGCCGGCGCCAGCTCAGCAGCGGCATGAACAGGCCGTCCAGCACGAAGAACCATGCCAGAAACGTGAACGGGTTCGCCGCCAGCCGGATGCCCCAGGCGTCATAGGTCGTATAGGCCGCGACCGTCGCCCCGGTGATCAGCGCCCAGGCCAGCGCCGGGACCAGCGTGTCGCGACCGACCTTCAGCTTGCGCAGGCTGTTCAGCGCCAACCCGAAGATGCCGCCGACCAGCAGGCCCAGCCCCACCCACTGCACCGCGTTGAAGCGTTCGTCGAAGACGATCATCGCGACCAGGACGACGACCAGCGGCGCGGACCCGCGCACCACGGGATAGACGACCGTGAAGGCCCCCCGCTGATAGGTCTTGGCCTGCGCGATCTTGTAGGCGATATGGATGCCCATCGCGCCCGCCAGCACCGGCCACAGGTGCGGATCGGGCCACGGCACCAGGAACAGCGCGACCGGAAGGGCCAGCACCAGATAGGACAGGTCGATCGCGGCGAGGCTGATCCAGGGATCGTGCCGCCCCTTCTGCAGTGCGCCGAAGACCGCGTGCAGGAAGGCCGCCGTGATCGCCAGGATCGATGCAAGCCGCGCACCCTGTTCGGTCCCGGCGATCTGGATGATGAAATCGCCCATGCCGCCTGATGGCCCCGATTTGCAGGATGTGCAAGACGCGACGGGTCAGTCCAGCCGGATCGCCGCCACGATCGGTCCCGGCAGGGCACGCTTGCCCATCATCTGCTGGACCAGCAGGGCGTGGCGCGTGTCGTCGGGAAAGGATGCATCGCCGACCAGGTCCGCGCGCACCGTCAGGCGCAATGGCTGCAGCCCGTCCCACCGCGTCAGATGCTGCATCCCCAGGACCACGTTGGTATAGATGACGGTCTTGCCGCGGTTTTCTCCGGCGGTCATGTCGACGGGGCGTTCGGGGGCATAGCGAACCAGCAGCACGTCGACCTTGCCGCCCAGATCGGACAGGGGCTGCAGCTCGATCGTCTCTCCGGCGTCGGTGCGCTCTCGCTGGATGGTGACCTCGGCGGGGGCAAAGCGGTGGGCGTCGATCAGGCCCATCAGCTGCGCGGGCCCCGGCGCGACCGCCGTGTCCTGTCCGTCCACGATCATCTGCGGCGTATAGACGGACCGTTCGCCCACCGCATGGGCATAGGCGCTTTGGCGTTCGGTGAATTCGGGCCGGGCAAAGCTGTCGGCCCAGCCCAGATAGTCCCAGTAGTCGACATGGAAGGACAGCGGCAGCACGTCGTGCTGTCCCGCCAGCATGGTCAGCATCGCATCGGCCGGCGGACAGGACGAACAGCCCTGAGAGGTAAACAGCTCGACCACGACCGGCAGGTTCGCCGAGGGCAGGTCCGCCGTCACCGGCGGCGCGGCCTCGGCCGGGACGAAACCGTTCACGCCACCCGATTCCGTCAGCGACATCGTCGAGGGGCTCTGCCGGCCCGGATCGTCGGGCGCCAGGATCAGCGGCGCCTCCGGGCGGTTCATCTGGCTGGGCGCGGGGCTTGGCGCGCTGCGCTGCGTGATGTCGGCATGGCCGCCATCCTGCGCCAGCGCCGGCGCCGCGGCCAGCATCGCCACCAGCATCATGGCCCCGCCCATCCCGCGGCAGGGCCGCAACGCAGATCGGGGCCACAGGGCCATAAGATGTTTCCCGTCATGTTTCACATCCAGCGTGTTAACGGGTGGCGCGGTGAAACACCAAATCAAGGCTTCGTCAGCGCGTGCGACGGACCGATGCGTGCCTCTTGAGCAACAGCGCGAAAGATGGTATGCAATCGCATACAATTCGCGACGCAACCCTTGCGCGATGCCCCCCGATGGGGCAAAGCAAGGCACACGCCGGACCCATCCATTCTTGCAGACAGGGAGGCCTTGATGCCCATCCAGACCGGAACCGACACCGCCAAGACGCGCCGCACGCTGAGCGCGGGCGCGCAGAGCGTCGACTATTACTCGATCGCCGCCGCCACCGAGGCGGGGCTTGGCGACTTTTCGAAACTGCCGGCCGCACTGAAGGTCGTGTTGGAGAACATGCTGCGCTTTGAGGATGACGGCCGCACCGTGTCCGTCGACGACGTCAAGGCATTCGCGCAATGGGCCACCGACGGCGGCAAGTCCAGCCGCGAGATCGCCTATCGCCCGGCCCGCGTGCTGATGCAGGACTTCACCGGCGTTCCGGCGGTGGTCGATCTGGCCGCGATGCGCGACGGCATCAAGGCGCTTGGCGGCGACCCGCAGCAGATCAACCCGCTGAACCCGGTCGACCTGGTCATCGACCACTCGGTCATGATCGACGAATTCGGCACCCCCCGCGCCTTCCAGCGCAACGTCGAACTGGAATACGAGCGCAACATGGAGCGTTACACGTTCCTGAAATGGGGCCAGAAGGCGTTCAACAACTTCCGCGTGGTCCCGCCCGGCACCGGCATCTGCCACCAGGTGAACCTGGAATACCTGGCCCAGACCGTCTGGACCGACACGGACCAGAACGGCAAGACCGTCGCCTATCCCGACACGCTGGTCGGCACCGACAGCCACACCACCATGGTCAACGGCCTGGCCGTCCTGGGCTGGGGCGTGGGCGGGATCGAGGCCGAGGCCGCGATGCTGGGCCAGCCGATCTCGATGCTGATCCCCGAGGTCGTGGGCTTCAAGGTCACCGGCGCGCTGCGCGAGGGCGTCACCGCCACCGACCTGGTGCTGAAGGTCACCCAGATGCTGCGCGCCCACGGCGTCGTCGGCAAGTTCGTCGAGTTCTACGGCGAGGGGCTGGACCACATGCCGCTGGCCGACCGTGCGACCATCGCCAACATGGCCCCCGAATACGGCGCCACCTGTGGCTTCTTCCCGATCGACGACGAGACGCTGCGCTATCTGCGCCAGACCGGCCGCGAGGAGGACCGCATCGCCCTGGTCGAGGCCTATGCCAAGGAGAACGGATTCTGGCGCACGGCGGATTATGCGCCCGTCTACTCCTCGACGCTGGAGCTGGACCAGAGCACGGTCGTCCCGGCGATCTCGGGGCCCAAGCGCCCGCAGGACCACGTCCCCCTGACCGAGGCCGCGACCGCCTTCGGCGAATACATCCGCGGCATCCGCCCGGCACCGTCCGTCCCGGCCGAGGAGAAGGCCGAGATGACCGAGGAAGCCGGATCCCCCGATCCCGCGCCCGAGGAAATCCCCGGCGGCAGCCACGGCCACCTGAACAGCGGTGCCGTCGAGGGCGAGGACTATACCCTGCGTGACGGTTCGGTCGTGATCGCCTCGATCACCTCCTGCACCAACACCTCGAACCCATATGTGCTGATGGCCGCGGGCCTGGTCGCCCGCAAGGCGCGCGCCCTGGGCCTGACCCGCAAGCCCTGGGTCAAGACCTCGCTGGCACCCGGCTCGCAGGTGGTCGAGGAATACCTCAAGGCCGCGAACCTGCAGGAAGACCTGGACGCCCTGGGCTTCAACCTGGTGGGCTTCGGCTGCACCACCTGCATCGGCAACTCGGGCCCGCTGCAGCCCGAGATCTCGAAGGCCGTGAACGACAACGACCTGGTCGCCGTGTCGGTCCTGTCGGGCAACCGCAACTTCGAAGGGCGCATCAGCCCGGACGTCCGTGCGAACTATCTGGCCAGCCCCCCGCTGGTCGTGGCCTATGCCATCGCGGGCGACATGAACATCGACGTGACCAAGGACCCGCTGGCGCACACGCCGGACGGCAAGCCGGTCTACCTGAAGGACATCTGGCCCACCTCCAAGGAGGTTGCGGACCTGGTCGACACCATCGTCACCCGCGAGATGTTCCAGGCGAAATACGCCGACGTCTTCAAGGGCGACGAGCGCTGGCAGGGCGTCGAGATCACCGACAGCGAGACCTATGACTGGCCGGCCTCGTCGACCTACATCCAAAACCCGCCCTATTTCCAGGGCATGTCCAAGGATGCGGGCACGATCAGCGACGTCAAGGGCGCCCGCGTCCTGGCGCTGCTGGGCGACATGATCACGACCGACCACATCAGCCCCGCAGGTTCGTTCAAGCCCACCACCCCGGCGGGCAAGTACCTGACGGAGCGCCAGGTCTCGCCGCGCGATTTCAACAGCTACGGCTCGCGCCGCGGCAACCACGAGATCATGATGCGCGGCACCTTCGCCAACATCCGCATCCGCAACGAGATGCTGGACGGGGTCGAGGGCGGCTACTCCAAGGACGCGTCGGGCAACCAGGCTGCGATCTATGACGCCGCGATGTCCTATGTCGAACAGGACACCCCTCTGGTGATCTTCGGCGGCAAGGAATACGGCGCGGGTTCGTCGCGTGACTGGGCGGCCAAGGGCACCAACCTGCTGGGCGTCAAGGCCGTGGTCGCGGAATCCTTCGAGCGGATCCACCGGTCGAACCTGGTCGGCATGGGCGTCATCCCGTTCGAGTTCACCAACGGCGACACCCGCCATTCGCTGAACCTGACCGGCGACGAGGTCGTGACGATCGAGGGGCTGGCCGGCGACTTCAAGCCGCTGTCGATGGTACCCTGCACGATCAAATACGCCGACGGCACCGAAAAGACGATCCAGCTGAAGGCCCGCGTCGATACCGAGGTCGAGATCGACTATCTGAAGAACGGTGGCGTGCTGCACTATGTGCTGCGCAACCTCGCCGCCGCCTGATCGGCCCGCGCTGCGAAAAGGAAACCCCCGGCACCGCGCCGGGGGTTTTTTCATGACCAAGGCCAAGATGGGCGCCGACCACGGCGGGGCGGGCATCTTTGTTGCCGAAAACCCCCGCGAGGACCGACGCGCGGACAGCCCCCCGCCCGACGCGGATCAGCCGCCGATGGCGACACCCTCGCGGCGCGGGTCGGCGCCGCCCTGCAACCCGTCGGGGGTGACCACGATCCCCTGCAGGCCCGACGTCAGCTCGGTCTCGTTCAGCTCGAACCCCATCGCGGTCAGCCCGTCGGTCAAGGCCGCGGGCAGCCCCGCCTCGACGTCCATCGGGCCGAAACGGTTCACCAGGTTCGGCCCGGCCACGGCGGCCTGGATGTCCAGGCCCCAGTCCAGATGCGCCACGATGGCCCGCGCGACATAGCCGATGATCCGGCTGCCGCCCGGCGATCCGATCACCATCACCGGGGCGTCGTCCTTCAGCACGATGGTCGGCGCCATCGACGACCGCGGCCGCTTGCCCGGCGCGATGGCGTTGGCGATGGGCCAGCCGTCGGCGTCATGCGTCTCGAAGCTGAAATCGGTCAGCTCGTTGTTCAGCAGGAACCCCGCCGCCATCACCCGCGACCCGAAACCGTTCTCGATGGTGGTGGTCATCGACAGCGCATTCCCGTCGCCATCCACGATCGAGATATGGGTGGTCGAGGGCAGTTCCAGCGCGCTGTCCTGACCCCACAGGGCGGCATGGCTCCACCCCGGCTGGCCGGCGGTGACCTCGGGCAGGCTGTCGTCGCCCTGCAGCAGGGCTGCGCGTTCGTCCAGATAGGCCGGGTCGATCAACCCTTGGGTCGGCATCGCCACATGATCGGCATCCGCCATGAAGCGGCCCCGATCGGCGAAGGCCAGACGCGAGGCGTCGCCAATCAGGCGCCACGCCTCTGGACTTTCGGCGCCAAGCGAAGCCAGGTCATAGCCGCCCAGCATCCCCAGGATCTGCCCTACCGTCAGCCCCCCGGAGGACGGCGGCCCCATGCCGCAGACGTCGTGATCGCGATACGCGACGCAGACCGCCGGACGCTCCACGACGCGATAGGCCGACAGGTCGGACCGGGTCAGCAGGCCCGGATTGTCCTCGGCCCCGCGGACCGCCGCGACGATCTGGTCCGCGATGGGACCGTCATAGAAGGCATCCGCACCGTCGCGGGCCAGCGCCCGCAGCGTGTCGGCATAGGCGGTGTTGGTCAGCGTCGCCCCCTGCGCGACGGGTTGACCGCCGGGAAAGAAATAGTCCGTCGTCGCCGGATAGCGGGCCAGGGCATCGCCTTCGGACGCGACCAGCGAGGCCAGCCGCGGCGACACCGTGAACCCGTTCTGGGCCAGATCGATGCCGTCCTGGAACAGCCCGGCCCAGTTGGCGCGCCCCCATTTGCGATGTGCTGTCTCCAGCAGTCGCGGCGTGCCGGGGGTGCCGACGGACCGACCGCCCACCACCGCCTCCATGAAGTCCAGCGGCTGACCCTGGTCATCCTGGAACAGCGTGGGGGTCACGGCCATCGGCGCGGTCTCTCGGCCGTCCAGCGTGGTCACCTCGCCCGTGGCGGCGTCGTACCAGACAAGAAACGCCCCGCCGCCGAGGCCAGAGCTTTGCGGTTCCACCAGGCCAAGCACGACCTGGACCGCGACCATCGCGTCGGCCGCACTGCCGCCCTGTTCCAACACGCGGGCGCCGGCCTGCACGGCCAGCGGGTGGGCAGCGCTGATCATCCAGTCGGGGGCGGTAACCGGGCGACCCTCGGCCTTGGCGGCAAGCCCGTCGCGGGCGGCCTGCGTCAGATCACCAAAGCCTTCGGTCGCGACCTGCGTCCCCGACGCGGCCTCGGGCGCGATCGCGTCGGTCGCCTGCTGGGCCATGCCCCAGGTGGTGCTGCCCATCAGCAGCGCCAGTGCCAGACCTGTCCGTGTCATCTGTCGTCTCCCCTATTTGTGCGTGCCTTTGGGTCAGCATGTCGCGCAAGGGGACTGGGTGCAAGCGGCCTAGTCCTGGTCGGCCAGTGCGCGTTCCAGTTCCGGCAGGAATCGCGTCTGGTAATCGGCATCGACCAGCGGGCCAGCGAACCGGTACAGAACCGTCCCGTCGCCATCGACGATGAAAGTTTCCGGCGGCGCGGTCACGCCCCAGTCGATGGCTGCCCGTCCGCGCGGATCGGTCGCCAGCGCCGCGAAGGGGTCGCCGTCGGCTGACAGGAACTGCAGCGCGTTGGCCTCGACATCGCGCAGATCGACGCCATAGACGGGCAGCTGTTCGGACAGCGCCATCAGGGTCGGATGTTCGATCCGGCAGGGCGGGCACCAGCTTGCCCAGAAGTTCACCAGCTTGACCCCCGGCTCGCGCAGCATCGCGTCGGTCAGCTGGGTCTTGCCGGGCAGGGTCGTGGCCGGCACGGGCGGCGCCTGGCGCCCGATCATGGCCGACGGCACGCTGCCCGGATCGTCGCGGTTCATGCCCCACAGGAAGGTCGCGGCCAGCGCCGCGAAGGCCAGCGGGGGCAGCAGCATCAGCGGCGCGATCCTAGCCATTGCGCTCGAACTCCTGCAGGGCGCGGCGGGCGCGGGCATTGGCCGCGACGGTGTGCCAGACCAGCCCCGCGATCAGCACGATGCTGACCCCATAGGCGGCCAGCACGGTGCCGGCATACCGTCCAAGATCGATCATGCGCGCATCTCCCTGGCTTGCAGCGCGGCCAGGCGGCGCTTGCGGATTTCGGTTCTGGTGCGGATCAGGATCAGCGCCAGCGTCAGCAGGAAGAACCCCAGCATCGACAGGTACAGCGGGTGGCGATAGACCGCGGACATTCGCTCTCCGGGGGCGACGGACAGGCTGGCGCCCTGGTGCAGGCCCTGGTTCCAGAACAGCACGGCATAGCGCGACAGCAGCGCAAAGACCGACCCCACCAGGCACAGCACGCCCGTCAGGTCGGCGGCGCTGTCGGGATCCTCGACCGATGCCCAGAGCGCGATATAGCCGATGTAGAACAGGAACAGGATCAGGAACGAGGTCAGGCGCGGGTCCCATTCCCACCACGTCCCCCACATCGGCTGGCCCCAGATAGCCCCGGTCGCCAGCGCAATCAGCGTCATCACCGCCCCGATGGGGGCTGCGGCGCGGGCCGCCAAGGCGCTGACATGATGGCGGCGGATGATCCAGATCAGCGACGCGACCAGCATCATCACCCAGATGTTGATGGCCATCATCGCGGCGGGCACGTGCAGGAAGACGATCTTGACCGTCGATCCCTGCCGGAAATCTTCGGGCGTCAGGAACCCCCAGACCACCCCGCCCACGCAGCAGATCGCGGCGCTGCCGACCAGCCAGGGCAAGGCCCCTTCGGTGGTGCGCATGAACTTGGCGGGGTTTGCGTATTCCCAGATCGACATGTGTCCGTGTATTCCCTGTTTTCCCCGCGCCCTCAAGGGCGTCTCACCGCAGATTGACCCGCAGCGCCGCCGCTGCCGCCAGCGGGATCAGCGCCAGCACGGCCAGCGTGATGCCCGCCAGGAACACCAGCGGCGTGCCGATGGCCTGCCCCTCGACCCCGCGGCGGGTGATCTCGGCGCCGAAGATCAGTGTGGGGATATACAGCGGCAGGACCAACAGCGACAAAAGCAGCCCCCCCCGGCGCAGCCCGACGGTAATCGCCGCTCCGAAGGCCCCCAGCATCGACAGCGCCGGCGTGCCCAGGGCCAGCGACAGCACCAGCGCCGGCACGGCCTGCATCGGCAGATGCAGCAGCAGCCCGAAGATCGGGGCGGCCAGCACCAGCGGCAGGCCGGTGGTGATCCAATGGGCCAGGGCCTTGATCGCGACCGCCCCCTCCAGCGGCAGGGGGGCGGTGGCCAGCAGGTCCAGGCTGCCGTCCTCGTGATCCAGCGCAAAGATGCGGTCCAGCGACAGAAGGCATGCCAGCAGCGCCCCGACCCACAGGATGCCCGGCGCTACTGGGGCCAGCGTCGCACGGTCCGGACCGACACCAAAGGGCACCAGCGCCGACAGGATCAGGAAGAACGCGACGCCCAGGCCAAACCCACCGCCCGCCCGCGTGGCCAGACGCAGGTCGCGGATCAAGAGCGCGATCATCCGAACGCCTCGTTGAAGCCGGACGGCCGCGCGATGGGCGCACCGGGTCGGGCGCGGAACGGGGTCAGGTCCAGGACGCGCGCCTGCGGCAGGGTCAGGTCGATATGCGTGGCGATCAGCGCCGCACCGCCCTGCCCCAGATGGTCGGCCACCACCTGCGCGAAGCGCGCGACCGAGGCGGCATCCAGCGACACCGTGGGCTCGTCCAGCACCCACAGCGGACGGCCCGTGACCAGCAGCCGGGCCAGCCCCAGCCTGCGTTTCTGCCCCGCCGACAGCGCCGCGGCGGGACGCGTGGCCAGCGTGGTCAGGTCCATCTCGGCCAAGGCCCGCTCGACGCCCTGACCGCCAAAGACCCGTGCCCAGAATGTCAGGTTCTCGCGCGCCGTCAGCGCCGGTTTCAGCCCGTCGGCATGGGCGGCATAGGCGACGACGTCGTCGGCCATGTCGATCCGCCCCGTGACGGGGGATTGCAGCCCCGCGACCGTGCGCAGCAGCGTGGTCTTGCCCAGCCCGTTCGGGCCGCGCAGGATCAGCGCCTGACCGGGGTCCAGGGCAAAGCTGACGCCCTCGACCGTCCGCAGACCTCCGCGCGCCACGGCAAGGTCATGGACGGCCAGCAGGCTCACACGGGGATCAGGGCGCAGGCGACGCGCCGCCCTTCGGACAGGGTGACGTTGTAGGTGCGTGCCGCAGTGGCCGAGGCCATCGCCTCGACCCGCACGCCAAGCGCGTCCAGCTGCGCCGCCAGGTCGCGCGGGGCATAACCGACCTGCGCCCCAAGGCCCAGGAACAGCACGTCCACGCGCCCGGCCAGCGCCAGCAGCGGGCCGGGATCGTCCAGCCCGCCCCAAGGCGTCACACGGTCAGCCTCGACCACCTGCGCACCCTGATGGACCTTTCCGGCAATGCGGAAGAAGCCGGGTCCATAGCCGTCGACCGCGTTCTGGCCGGTGAAATCCGTGGGCGTCAGGGCGGGCATCAGACCTCCTCGGCGCCCTCGAAGGGGGACACGTTCTTCTTGGGACCATCGCCGTCCTTGGACCAGTCGCGTTTCACGCCCAGCCACAGAACGACGCTTTTGGCGACATAGACCGTGGAATAGGTGCCCACGAACACGCCCCACAGCATCGCAAAGACGAACCCGCGCACCACGTCGCCGCCCAGAACCAGCATCGCGGTCAGCGCGATGGCGGTGGTCACCGCAGTCATGACGGTCCGCGACAGCGTCTCGTTCACGGTCAGGTTCATGACGTCGATCAGCTTCATCGTCTTGAACTTGATCAGGTTCTCCCTCAGCCGGTCGAAGACCACGACGGTATCGTTGACCGAGAAGCCCAATGTCGTCAGCAGCGCCGCGATGGTCGTCAGGTCGAACTTCATCTGGAACAGCGCGAAGATGCCGACGGTCAGGATGATGTCATGCAGAAGCGACACCACGGCGCCGACCGCGAACTGCCATTCGAACCGCAGCCAGATGTAGAGAAGGATGCCCACGGTCGCCGCCGCCACCGCCATGATGGCGGTGCGGATCAGTTCGGCCGACACCTTGGGTCCGACGGATTCGACCGAGGCGAAAGTCACCTGCGGATCGACCTGCTGCAACGCGGCCTCGACCTCGGCCAGCTGCTCGGGAGAGACCGATCCGGCCTCGTCCGTCGTGCCGATGCGGACCATGGCGACGTGTCGGTCGGCCCCGAAGGACGGGTCGAACACCTCGGTGATGGACACGTCGCTGAAACCCATGCCGTCCAGCGCCTGGCGATAGTCGCCGATGTCGAAGGCGGTGGTGCTTTCGGTGCGGATCGTCGTGCCGCCCCGGAAATCGATGCCGTAGTTCAGCCCCATGAAGATCGTGGCCAGGATCGACACGACCACCGCCACGGCGGACGCCCCGACGGTCAGCCACTGCCAGCGGAAGAAGTCGATCCGGGTGACGTCGGGGACCAGTTTCAGACGGAAGGCCATGATTGCGTCCCCCTTACAGGTTCAGCTGGACGGGCTTGCGCCATTCCAGCCAGGTGAGGATCATCAGGCGCGTCAGGAAGATCGCCGTGAAGACCGAGGTGACCAGACCGATGGTCAGCGTGACGGCAAAGCCCTTGACCGGGCCCGAGCCCAGATAGAACATGACCGCGGCCGCGATGAAGCTGGTGACGTTGGCGTCCATGATCGCGCTCATCGCTTCGCGGAAACCGTCCTCGATGGCGCGGAACGGCCGCTTGGCGCGGCGCAGCTCCTCGCGGATGCGCTCGAAGATGATGACGTTGGCGTCGACCGCGGTACCCACCGTCAGGACGATGCCCGCGATGCCCGGCAGGGTCAGGGTTGCGCCCATCATGCTCATGATCGACAGGATCAGGATGACGTTGACCGCGACCGCGATCGAGGCGAACACGCCGAACAGGCCATAGCTGGCGATCAGGTAGGCCGCGACCAGCCCGGTGGCAACGATGGCCGAGATGCGCCCGGCCTCGATGCTGTCCTGGCCCAGTTCGGGGCCGATGGTGCGTTCCTCAAGGAAGGTCAGCTCGGCCGGCAGGGCGCCGGCGCGCAGCAGGATCGACAGCTGGTTCGCCTGGTCGAAGTCCATCGAGCCCGAGATCTGGCCCGATCCGCCGGTGATCGCCGAGCGGATGACCGGGGCCGAGATGACCTCGTTGTCCAGGACGATCGCGAAGGGCTGGCCGATATTGGCCGAGGTATAGGCCCCGAACGCCCGCGCCCCCGTCGGGTTGAAGCGGAAGTTGACCGAAGGCAGGCCGTTCTCGTCGCTGGCGGGCATGGCGTCCACCAGATCCTCGCCGGTGACGACGGGGCTTTGCTCCAGGATATAGAACAGGTTCGGCTGGTCGATGGACGGCGCGATCGTCTGGCCGACGCCGGGCTGGGCCTGCGGGTCGGCGGTGGTGCCCACGACCGGGTTGAAGGTCAGCTGCGCGGTGGTGCCGATCAGCTCCTTGAGTTCCGCGGCCGATCCGATGCCCGGCACCTGGATCAGGATGCGGTCCTCGCCCTGGCGGGTGATGGTGGGTTCACGCGTGCCGACCTCGTCGACGCGGCGGCGCACGATCTCCAGCGATTGCTGGATCGTGCGGTCGTCGGTGACGGCCTTTTCGGCATCCGACAGCTGGATGGTCAGGGTCGCGCCCTGGGTGCTGATGGCCAGCGACTGCTGGCCCGCGCCGGTCAGCGTGGTGACGGGCGTGGAGAATCCGCGCACGATCTCGGTCGCGGCGGCCATCTGGTCGGCATTGCCGATCTCGATGGCCAGGACGCCGTCGGGGGAGGCCACGCGGCGGACCGATCCGACGGTGTCGCGGGCATCCGACAGCGCGCGGCGCAGTTCTGGCCACAGCGCATCCATGCGCGACTTGTAGACCTGGTCGACCTGCACCTCGCCCAGCAGATGGGCGCCACCGCGCAGGTCCAGCCCCAGATTGACCAGATGCGACGGCATCCACGACGGCCACCCATCCCGCGCCGCGGCCAGTTCGGGCGTCTCGACGCCGGTGGCCTCGATCTGGGCCACGGCATCGTTATGCGCCTCGACGCGGGCGTAGAAGGCGTTGGGCAAGGCATATAGCAGGCCCAGAAGGCAGATCCCGAAAATCAGGACGCGCTTCCATCGGTCGATCTGAAGCATCTTGGCTAGGGCCTTTTCAGCTGTTTGCGGCGACAGGTTCGGTCTTGGTGACGACCTGTGCCAGGGTGCTGCGGATCACGCGGACACGCACGCCGGTCGCGATCTCGACCTCCAGCTCGTCCTCGCCAACCGACACGACCTTGCCCAGGATGCCGCCCTGGGTGACGACGCGGTCGCCCTTCTTGACGTTCTCGACCATCGTGCGATGTGCCTTCAGACGCTTCTGCTGGGGGCGGATCATCAGGAAGTACATGATCGCGAAGATCAGGATCAGCGGGATGAACTGCGCGAATGCGGCACCGGCACCGGCGCCGCCGGCGGCTTGGGCATAGGCGGGGGTCACGAACATCAAGGGTCCTTTCGGTCTGGGGGCGCGACCGGGGCCGCGTCAGGATTGGCGCGCAACCTAGCCGCGCTGTCCGCCCTTGGCAAGAAAGCGCCCGCCGCCTTGCGGGCAAGGGCAGCGAACGTCCTTGTGATCAGGGTTGCGCCGGCTGCGCCCGTTCGACCAGCCGCGCGAAGAAGCTGGCCCCGACCGGAGAGATCGCGTCGTTGAAGTCGTAGGCCGGGTGATGGACCCCCGCGCCGTCCCCCTGACCCAGGAACAGATAGCAGCCGGGCCGCGCGTTCAGCATATAGCTGAAATCCTCGGCCCCCATCTCGCGGCCGGCGTCGGGATCGACATTGGCGGGGCCGGCGATCTCCTTTGCGACGCGCACGGCAAAGGCCGTCTGTTCGGCATCGTTGACCGTCGCGGGATAGCCTTCCTGATAGTTCAGGCGGATCTCCACGTCATAGGCCTGGGCCTGCCCGTCGCAGATCTGGGTCATGCGGCGGCGCACCATGTCGCGCACATGGGGCGCAAAAGTCCGCACCGTCCCGCAGATATAGGCCGTGTCCGGCACGATGTTGTCGGCGCTGCCGGTGTGGATCTGGGTGACCGACAGGGCCAGGTCGTCGGCGGTATGGTGGTTGCGGCTGCTGATCGTCTGGATCGCGCTGACCACCGCCACGGCGGCCACGATCGGGTCGGCGGTCAGGTGCGGCATCGCGCCGTGCCCGCCGCGGCCCTGCACGTCGATCTCGAACGTGTCAACGGCGGCCATGATCGGACCGGGGGTGGTCTGGAAGCTGCCGGTCTGCTGGCCGGGATTGTTGTGCATCGCAAAGACGCGTTCGATGGCAAAACGGTCCATCATACCGTCCTGGACCATCGCGTCGCCGCCGCCGCCGTTCTCCTCGGCGGGCTGGAAGATCAGCGCGACGCGGCCGGCAAAGTTGCGCGTCTCGGCCAGGTACTTCGCGGCCCCAAGCAGCATCGTCGTGTGCCCGTCATGCCCGCAGGCATGCATCCGCCCCGCCACGGTCGAGGCCCAGGGAAGGCCCGTCGTCTCGGTCATGGGCAGAGCGTCCATGTCGGCGCGCAGGCCGATGGTCGGGCCCTCTCCCTGCCCGCGGATGATCGCCACGATGCCGGTGCGGCCGATCCCCTCGTGGATCTCGTCCACGCCGAACTCGCGCAGGCGCGCCGCGACGAACGCGGCGGTCTGGCCGCAGTCGAAGCCCAGTTCGGGATGCTGGTGCAGGTGGCGGCGCCATTCGGTCATCTGATCTGCGAAATCGGCGATGCGGTTCAGGACGGGCATGTGGACTTGGGCCTTATGCTGTGGCAGTCGATGGGCCATCTTCCGCCTGACGAAGGGAATTGCAATGACCCTCGACCCCGCCGCGCAGATCACGCGCCTGCTGGACATCATGGCCGCGCTGCGCGACCCCAGGACCGGCTGCCCCTGGGACATCGAACAGGACTTCGCCTCGATCGCGCCCTACACGATCGAGGAGGCCCACGAGGTCGAGGACGCGATCCAGCGCCAGGCCTGGGACGAGCTGCCCGGAGAGCTGGGCGACCTGCTGCTGCAGGTGGTGTTTCACGCCCAGATGGCGCGCGAGGCCGGGATGTTCGATTTCGCCGACTGTGCCGCCGCGATCAGCGACAAGCTGATCTTCCGGCATCCGCATGTCTTCGGCGACGAATCCCGCGACAAGTCCGCCGAACAGCAGGTCGAGGACTGGGAGGCGATCAAGGCCGTCGAACGGGCCGGCAAGGCCGAACGCGGCACGCTGGACGGGGTCGCCCTGGGCCTGCCCGCACTGACGCGGGCGCTTAAGCTGCAGAACCGGGCGGCGCGCGTGGGCTTTGACTGGCCCGGCCCTGCGGACGTCCTGGACAAGATCACCGAGGAAACGGCCGAGCTGGTCGAGGCCCGCGATACCCTGGGCCCCGACGCGATGGAGGAGGAGTTCGGCGACCTGCTGTTCGTGATGGCCAATCTGGGCCGCCACCTGAAGATCGACCCCGAACTGGCCCTGCGCCGCGCCAACGCCAAGTTCACGCGCCGCTTCGCCGCCATCGAGGCCGCGCTGGCCGCCGACGGCCGCCGCCCCGAGGACAGCGACCTGGCCGAGATGGACCGCCTGTGGAACGCGGCCAAGGTCGCGGAGAAGACCGCCGGTTAGGCCAGCGCGGCCTCGGTCACCTGCGCCAGGGCCGCGTCATAGACCTCGATCCCGCCCTTGGACGCCCCCTCGGACAGGGTGCGCTTCCAGGCGCGGGCGCCGGGCTGACCGTGGAACAGGCCCAGCATGTGCCGCGTGAACTGGTGTAGCCGCCCGCCTTTGGCGATGTGGTCAACGATCATCGGGCGCATCGCCACGGCGACCTCGGCCGGGGCGGCAAAGGGCGGAACGTCGCCCCACAGCGCATCCGCGCCGCCCAGGATGTTCCACGGTTCGTGATAGGCCGCGCGGCCGATCATCGCCCCGTCCATCACCGCCAGCTGGTCGCGGGCCTGATCCAGCGTCGCGATGCCGCCGTTGATCGACAGATGCAGCGCCGGGAACTGCGCCTTCATCGCGTGGACCAGCGGATAGTCCAGCGGCGGAACCTCGCGGTTTTCCTTGGGACTCAGGCCCTTCAGCCAGGCCTTGCGCGCGTGGATCGTCACCCGCCGGATGCCCGTGCGCTGCAGTATGTCCAGAAATTCGGGCAGCACCTGTTCGGCCTGCTGGTCGTCCACCCCGATGCGGCACTTGACGGTCACGGGCACGGCGCCGACGTCCTGCATGGCCGCCACGCAATCGGCGACCACCTGCGGCGTGGTCATCAGGATCGCACCAAAGGCTCCGGACTGCACGCGGTCGCTTGGACAGCCGCAGTTCAGGTTGATCTCGTCATAACCCCAGGGGGCGGCCAGGCGCGTGGCCTGGGCCAGTTCCGCGGGGTCCGATCCGCCCAATTGCAGCGCCACCGGGTGTTCGGCGGCGTCGTGATCCAGCAGGCGCGGCCGGTCGCCGTGGATGATCGCCGGCGCGGTCACCATCTCGGTGTACAGCAGCGCACGGCGCGACATCAGCCGGTGGAACCGCCGACAATTGCGGTCGGTCCAGTCCATCATCGGCGCGACCGAAAGGCGCGCGGCATCACTGATCGGGTCGGGCATGGGCGGTCCGGGATTGCGGGTCAAGGCCGCCGATATAGGCGCCCGCGGCGAAAAGCGCAAACCGGCAAGGGAAATGGTGGGTGATAAGGGATTTGAACCCCTGACATCTTCGATGTGAACGAAGCGCTCTACCACTGAGCTAATCACCCGTCGGGCTGGTCATTACCGCCAGCCGCAGCCGGTTGCAAGAGGGCGATGCGCGTTTCGACTAGCTGTTTTCCACGCCATCAGGCCGGTGGGGGGGCACGGCGGCGCAGTCGCAGCGTGATGACATCGCCGCCGCGGGCGTCACGCTCCAGATTGATTCGCGCCCGCCCCAGGGGCGGCACCGCCAGGGTGTGCCCGGCGGACAGGACCATGCCAAGCTGCGCCAGCGTCGCCTCGATGATCGGGCGCGCATCGGTGCGCCGGGCGCCCGTCGCGGCCACAACGCGGTCGATGAAGTCGCGCTTCTGAACGACGATCGCCACATGCGGATCGTGCAGCACGGGCGTCGGGCCGTCGGCCCCGATGATTTCGGCTGGCATTGCTGTTCCCCCCCGTCAGGCAATGATGGGATCAGCCTAGCGCGATTTGACGTTGCGTCAATCTTTGTTAACGCTTGCCCGCACCATGGAAAAAGGGCCGGGGATTGCCCCGGCCCTCTCCCTGTCAGTGCGCGACGGCGCTGCCCTGCCCATCGCTGCCGCGATGGTTGGCTAGCCGCGCGGCCTCGGCCGCCTCTTCGGCGGCCTCGTCCCATTCGATGGCCTTGGGTTGGCGCACCAGGGCGTGGCGCAGAACCTCGCGCACGTTGCTGACCGGAATGATGGTCAGCCCCTGTTTGACGTTGTCCGGGATCTCGACCAGATCCTTTTCATTGTCCTGCGGGATCAGCACCGTCTTGATACCGCCACGCAGGGCCGCCAGCAGCTTCTCCTTCAGCCCGCCAATGGCCAGCACATTGCCGCGCAGCGTCACCTCGCCGGTCATGGCGATGTCCTTGCGGACCGCGATTCCGGTCATGACCGACACGACCGAGGTTACCATGGCGATGCCCGCCGACGGTCCATCCTTGGGCGTGGCGCCCTCGGGGACGTGGACGTGGATGTCGCGCTTGTCGAATTCCGGGGGCCTGACCCCGATATCCGGCGCGATCGAGCGCACGAAGCTGGACGCCGCGTCGATCGATTCCTTCATCACCTCGCCCAGTTTGCCGGTGGTCTTGACGCGACCCTTGCCCGGCAGGCGCAGCGCCTCGATCTGCAGCAGATCGCCCCCGACCGAGGTCCAGGCAAGACCCGTCACCACGCCGACCTGGTCCTCCTTCTCGGCCAAGCCATAGCGGTGGCGGCGCACGCCAAGGTATTCCTCGACCTTCTCCGGCGTCACCTCGACCGATTTGACCCTGCCCTTCAAGATCTCGGTCACGGCCTTGCGGGCCAGCTTGGCGATCTCGCGCTCCAGCGAGCGAACCCCGGCCTCGCGGGTGTAATACCGGATCATGTGGGTCAGGGCCTCGTCCGAGACGCTGAACTCTCCCTTGCGCAGACCGTTCGCGGCGATCTGCTTGGACAGCAGGTGGCCCTTGGCGATCTCGCGCTTTTCATCCTCGGTATAGCCCGACAGGCTGATGATCTCCATGCGGTCCAGAAGCGGGCCAGGCATGTTGTAGCTGTTGGCCGTGGTCACGAACATCACGTTCGACAGATCGTATTCCACCTCAAGATAGTGGTCCACGAAGGTCGAGTTCTGTTCCGGATCCAGCACCTCCAGCATGGCGGATGCCGGATCGCCCCGGAAATCCTGGCCCATCTTGTCGATCTCATCCAGAAGGATCAGCGGGTTGGTCGTCTTGGCCTTCTTCAGCGCCTGGATGATCTTGCCCGGCATGGACCCGATATAGGTCCGGCGATGACCGCGGATCTCGCTCTCGTCGCGCACGCCGCCAAGGCTGATGCGGATGAACTCGCGCCCCGTCGCCTTGGCGATGGACCGTCCAAGCGAGGTCTTGCCCACGCCCGGAGGACCGACCAGCGTCAGGATCGGGCCCTTCAGCTTCTGGCTGCGGGCCTGCACGGCCAGATACTCGACGATCCGCTCCTTGACCTTGTCCAGGCCATAGTGGTCGGCGTCCAGGATCGCCTCGGCGCGGCTAAGATCCTTGCGGGTGCGCGACTTGACGCCCCAGGGCAGCGACAGCAGCCAGTCCAAGTAGTTGCGGCTGACGGTCGCTTCGGCCGACATGGGTGACATCGACTTCAGCTTCTTCAGCTCGCTGTCGGCCTTGTCGCGGGCCTCCTTGCTGAACTTGGTGGCGGCAATCTTCTGCTCCAGTTCGGCCAGCTCGTTCTGGCCGTCCTCGCCGTCGCCCAGCTCCTTCTGGATCGCCTTCATCTGCTCGTTCAGATAGTACTCACGCTGTGTCTTCTCCATCTGGGTCTTGACGCGCGACTTGATCTTCTTCTCAACCTGCAGGACAGACATCTCTCCCTGCATGTGGCCATAAATCTTCTCAAGGCGTGCCGCGACCTCCAGCGTGTCCAGCAGGTCCTGCTTGCGCTCCAGGTCGATGCCCATGTGTCCAGCGACAAGGTCGGCCAGCTTGCCGGGCTCGGACGCCTCGGACACGGCGGTCACGACCTCCTCGGGGATGTTCTTGCGGACCTTGACGTAACGCTCGAACTCCTCGGTCACGGTGCGCACCAGCGCGGCCACCGTGGCCTCGTCGCCCATCGTTTCGTCCAGGACACGGGCCTCGGCCATGAAATGGTCGTCATGGGGCACGAAGTCGGTGATCTCGACACGCTCGCGGCCCTCGACCAGCACCTTCACGGTGCCGTCCGGCAGCTTGAGCAACTGCAGCACGTTGGCCAGAACACCGGCGCGGAAGATGCCCTCCTCGGTGGGTTCGTCGATGGCCGCGTCCTTCTGGGCGGCCAGCAGGATCGGGCTGTCCGATTCCATCACGGCCTCCAGCGCGCGGACCGATTTCTCGCGTCCGACGAACAGGGGAACGATCATGTGCGGGAAGACGACGATATCCCGCAGGGGCAGCACCGGATAGGTCTGGGTGGTGAATTCCGTCATGGTATGTCCTTTCTGCCCGAAGCCGCGGCCCCGTCATGGCGACGCGCGGCCTCTGCATGCGATCAATCTAGGGGTGTCGCCCCCCGCGTTCAATATGACCGCAACAATGCCACCTATTTCGTCAGCGCGGAATGACGATCTCGGCCCGCAGACCGCCCAGACGCGGGCCGCGCCCAAGCCGCAGCTGCCCGCCATGCGCGCGCGCCACGTCCGCGGCGATGGCCAGGCCCAGCCCGGCCCCCTGCGCGCTGTTCCTGCGCCGCGACGGATCCAGCCGGGTAAAGGGCCGCATCGCCGCGTCCAGGCTGTCCTCCGGGATGCCGGGGCCGTCATCCTCGATCCCGATCCGCAGGCTGCGCGGGCCAAGCGAGGCGTCCATCTCGGCCCGGCTGCCGTAACGCACCGCGTTGCCGATCAGGTTCTCCAGCGCACGGCGCAGCATGTCGGGGCGAAAGGTGGCCAACCCGTCCCGATCGCCCTCGAATTGGACCAGGCTGGCCTGCTGGCCGGCGCGTTGCGCGTCCGCGACCAGGCCCTCCAGGAAACCCGCGGCGGCGATGGGCTGGGGCGCGCTGTCCTGCGCGTCGTCGCGGGCATAGTCCAGAAAGCCGTCGACCATGCGGTTCATCTCCGCGATGTCGGCCTCCATCGCGCTGATGTCACCGGGCTCAGGCGGCATGTCGGGCCCGATCATCGACAGCCCCAGCTTCATCCGCGTCAGCGGCGTGCGCAGGTCGTGGCTGATTCCCGACATCATCAGCTTGCGCTGGTCGTTCTGGCGCTCCAGCCGGTTGCGCATGTCCAGAAACGCGGTGCCCGCGCTGCGCAGCTCGACCGCCCCGGACGGGCGATAGGGCACGATCCGCCCCTTGCCGTATTCCTCGGCCGCATAGGCCAGCCGCCGGATCGGGCGCAGCTGGTTGCGCAGGAAGATCATCGCGATCCCCGTCATCAGGACCGACGTGAACACCATCAGCACCAGCAGCTGGTGCGGGTTCGACGCGCTGACCCGCCGCCGCTCGAAGCTCAGCGCATAGGGTCCGTGCGGCCCGTCCAGCGCCACCGACACCCGCCGGTCGCTGCTGGCCAGATCGACCGAGATCACCTGCGGCAGCGCGTCGCGCAGCACCTCGGTCACCACCCGTCCCGAAAAATCATAGAACAGCCGCCGATCCTCGGCAGGCGGATCGACCGGCAGCGCCAATTCCAGCTCCAGCGGGCGCGCCACGGACACCCCGGCGCGCCGCGCCGCGTCGGGCGTCGCGGCACTGTCGATCAGCCGCGCGACGAAGGTCAGCTCGTGCGACATGCTGGCGGTCATCTGCCGCGTCACGCCCTCGAAATGGCGCTGCAGGAACATCACGCTGACCACAGTCGTCACCACCACGACCGGCAGGAACAGGATCAGCGCCGCGCGCGCATAGAGGCCCCGTGGGACCAGCTTGCGCATCTGCGTGGCGTCGGCATTGTTCGACATGGCGGCCTCCTGCGTTGCGCGCTAGGCTAGCCCCATGACCCCGCCTGCGAAAGAGCCGCTGCAGATCCTGGCCCCGAATCCGTCCCCCCTGACCGGGCCGGGCACGACCACCTTCCTGCTGGGCGACAGCCATGTCGCGGTGATCGACCCCGGCCCCGACGATCCCGCCCATATCGACGCCGTCGCCCGCGCCGGCCGCGGCCGCATCAGCCATATCCTGATCACGCACGCGCATCGCGACCACAGCGCCGGAGCCGCACGCCTGTCCCGCCTGACCGGCGCCCCGGTGCTGGCCTTTGGCGATGCGCTGGCAGGGCGGTCGCCGCTGATGTCCCGTCTGGCGCTGGAGGGTCTTGGCGGGGGCGAGGGGCTGGACCACGCCTTCGCGCCCGACCGCCACCTGCGCGACCAGGAGGTGATCACCACGCCCGACTGGTCGCTGACCGCGTGGCACACGCCCGGTCATGCGGCAGGGCACCTGTCGTTCCAATGGGGTGACCGGATCTTCTGTGGCGACCTGGTGATGGGCTGGTCCTCGACGCTGATCTCTCCGCCGGATGGGGACCTGGCGGAATACTTCCGCTCGCTGGAACGGCTGGCGGCACTGTCGCCGCGCGTCCTGCTGCCGACCCACGGGCCCGCGATCACGGCCCCGCAGGACCGGATCGCGGAACTGGCGCGGCACCGCCGCGACCGCACGTCCCAGATCCTGGCCGCCCTGCGGGTCCGTCCCGATTCCGCGGCGGGCCTCGCGCGCCGCATCTATGCAGTGCCCGAACCGGTTCTCCCCATCGCCACGCGCAACGTCCTGGCCCATCTGATCGCCCTGTCCCAGATCCGAGCCGTTGATTTTCCCGGCGTTTTGACGATCGAGACGGTTTTTTCAACCGGATGACAAAAAACCCCATAACGCCACTGGACGCCCCTGACCGAGGTTGCTATATCCGCCCCGTGTTCCGGCGTAGCTCAGCGGTAGAGCAGTTGACTGTTAATCAATTGGTCGTAGGTTCGATCCCTACCGCCGGAGCCAGACCTCTCTAAGTTCTTGAGTAGGTTTGGTTAAACACACAGGTGCCAGACAGACGGCACAACATTCCCCAAACTTCGATGATGACTGCAACGTATTCACGTCGGCAGCTTGCATATTCTATCCGGTGCCCTGCAGTCGCCTGACCGCAGGGCTGTCCGATGGCTCCGGCTGTCAGCCGTCACACGTCGCTTGCCGCCACCGCCAGGTCGGCAAGACGCAAAGCGGCGTCGCGATCGGCGGCCACGGCGATGAAGCGGGCATTGTGACAAAAACGCGCCCCGGGAACGCCCGATGCAGCCTCGAAGGCGCTATCGGTCAGGCCGGCCCAGATTGCTGGCAGGTCTGCGCGCAGGGCGAACCCGTCCGCATCGCGGCGGATGCCGGTCAACGCCCAGTCCGTGTCCCGCGGATGGATCACGAACAGCAGATGGTCCGCCCCCGCCGCCGTGATGGCGGAGCGAAACGGCATCCCCATCGGCAGTTCCAGCACCCGACCGTCGCCCGCGGCGGCGATGGCTGCCATAACGACGGCCTCGGCGCGATGCTTTGCGGCCTTGCGGGCCACGGCCGCCTCGACGAAGGCGCGGGCGATCGCGACCGCACCGTCAAAGGCACGGTCGTCGGCGTCGGGGCTGCGGTCATCGAAGACGGGCTTCAGGCTCTCCAGCAGCATCGGCAGGGACAGATCGGCAAGCGGCCCCGTCGGCGACAGCGCACCGTTGTCGACCAGGTCGATGGGCAGAACCAGGTCGGCGTCAATCGCCGCGTGGATCGCCCCGAGATCTGCTTCGGGCACCTGCAGCGCGGCCAGGTAGTCGCGCCCGAACTGCCGCCAGATCAGTCCGAAGGAACTGTAGGGCTGGCCGTCGTCGCGCAGCGGAGGAGATTTCTGATGGTGATCGAAGATCATGCGCGCGGCATCGAAATCGCGGCCCACGTCATAGATGATCCGCCCTTCCGCAGGCGTGATCCAGTCGGCGTCGCGCGTCCGCATGATCCGCGCCTGCGGGTGCAGCCGGGTCAGAATGACCGTGGACAGGACCTCATCGGCGTGAAAGCCGCCGGAATGGGTGACAAGATGCGTGACGGTCATGGAATATCCCTCAAATGCAGATGACCGCCCGAGGGCGGTCAGCAAAGCTTTGTGTCGATAGCGGATGCGGCCTCAGTGGCTCCAGGGCTCGCGGCGGTCCGTTGCGAAATTCTCGCCATAGCCGCGGGGGCGGATGTTCGTGCCACGGCGGTGCGGTTCCTGCACCACGAATTCCAGACCATGATCTCGGGCGTAATCCTCGGCCTGCTTGCGGGTGTCGAAGCGCAGGCGGACCTGGCTTTGGGTGTCGCCGCTGCTGGTCCAGCCCATCAGCGGATCGACCTCGCGCGCGTCGGCGGGCGGGAATTCCAGCACCCAGCCCTTGGTCTTGGCGGTACCGGACTGCATCGCGGTGCGGGCGGGCTGATAGATGCGCACGGGCATGGGTGATCCTTCGGATTGACTGTCCGCTGTATCGCCAAATCCGGGCGGCGGATCAAGCCCCCTGCCCCGGTCATGCCGACGCAGGTCAGGGCTGCAGGGTATCGGGCAGATCCTGGAACGGAACGCTCAGCTGCGCCGCGCCGGTCTGCTTGTCCAGCAGGCAGACGGACAGTTCCGACGGAAGGTCCGGCAGCGTCGCGACGACCAGTGCCAGCGCGTGGGTCTCGGTGCCGAATTCGTTCGGGGTCACGGACAGTTCCGCGTCGGGCGCCGCGTCCTGCGCCAGGCGGGTGCATTCCGCCACGGTGCGGTCGCGCAGTTCGGCCCATGCCTCGTCTGTCGAGGATTGCGCGACGGCGGGCCAGAATGCCACCATCGCCACCCAAACCGTATGTTTCATCATCTTGCCACCGGAACAACTGAACATGGCCCACGTTGGCATTCCAACACGCCGTTGTCACATGAGAGAGACGTGATCATGACCCCCTTTCGCCACCCTGTCCTTTGCGCGTCGCTGCTGATGCTGACCCTGGGCGCCTGCGCCGGCAGCCCTTATGACGTTCCCGCCCGCCAGTGCGACCTGTCCCAGCACCAGGCCCTGGTCGGACGCAACATCGGAGAGGTTCACCTGCCGCCCAACCTGCGCAAGCGTGAGGTGCACAACCAGGGCGTCATGACGCGCGACTACAATCCCGCGCGTCTGACCATGTTCCTGGACGCCAAGGGCTGGATCGCCCGGGTGGAATGCAGCTAGCGGCCGCGCTTGGACCGCTTGTTGCCGCCCCGCTGACCGGCCCGTCCGGCAGTCGAACGGCCCGATGACTTGACGGCGGCCTCGGCCGCCTCCTCGATCACCGACTGCCGCGCCATCGGATCGTCCGAGATCGCCAGGTCCACCGCCTCCAGCCGCTTGACCTCGTCGCGCAGGCGTGCGGCCTCCTCGAACTCCAGGTTCTCTGCGGCCTTGCGCATCTGGGTGCGCATCGCGTCCAGATGGGCGGCCAGGTTCGCGCCGATCAGCGGCTTGTCCACCTTCGTGGTCACGCGCGACTGGTCGGTGTCGCCCTGCCACAGGCCTGCCAGCACGTCCTCGACGTTCTTGCGGACCGTCTGGGGCGTGATGCCGTGCTCCTCGTTATAGGCCATCTGCTTGGCGCGACGCCGTTCGGTTTCGGCCATGGCCCGTTCCATGCTGCCAGTGATCCGGTCGGCATACATGATGACCCGCCCTTCGGAATTTCGCGCCGCCCTGCCGATAGTCTGGATCAGCGACGTCTCGGACCGAAGGAAGCCTTCCTTGTCGGCGTCCAGAATGGCCACCAGCCCGCATTCGGGAATGTCCAACCCCTCGCGCAGCAGGTTGATGCCCACCAGCACGTCGAACGCGCCCAACCGCAGGTCGCGCAGGATCTCGATCCGCTCGATCGTGTCGATGTCGCTGTGCATGTAGCGGATCTTGATGCCCTGCTCGTGCAGGTATTCGGTTAGATCCTCGGCCATGCGCTTGGTCAGCGTGGTGACCAGCGTGCGGTAACCTGCGGCGGTGACGCGGCGCACCTCGTCCAGCAGGTCGTCGACCTGCATCTCGACCGGGCGGATCTCGATCTTGGGGTCCAGAAGGCCCGTCGGGCGGATGATCTGTTCGGTGAAGACGCCGCCGGTCTGGTCCATCTCCCACTGCGCAGGCGTGGCCGACACGAACACCGACTGGGGCCGCATCGCATCCCATTCCTCGAATTTCAGCGGGCGGTTGTCCATGCAGGACGGCAGGCGGAAGCCGTGTTCCGCCAAGGTGAACTTGCGCCGGAAGTCGCCCCGGTACATGCCGCCGATCTGCGGGACCGACACGTGGCTTTCGTCGGCAAAGACGATCGCGTTGTCGGGGATGAACTCGAACAGCGTAGGGGGCGGCTCTCCGGGCGCGCGCCCGGTCAGATAGCGGCTGTAGTTCTCGATGCCGTTGCAGACACCGGTCGCCTCCAGCATCTCGATGTCAAAGGCGGTGCGCTGCTCCAGGCGTTGCGCCTCCAGCAGCTTGCCCTCCTCGGTCAGCTGCTTCAGGCGCATCGCCAGTTCCTGCTTGATGCCCTTGATCGCCTGCTGCAGCGTCGGGCGCGGCGTCACATAGTGGCTGCTGGCATAGATGCGGATCTGCTTGAAGCTGTCGGTCTTGACCCCGGTCAGCGGATCGAACTCGGTGATCGCCTCAAGTTCGTTGCCGAAGAAGTCAAACCGCCAGGCGCGGTCCTCAAGGTGGGCGGGCCAGACCTCGACCAGATCGCCGCGCACGCGAAAGCTGCCGCGCTGAAAGCTGGTGTCCAGCCGCTTGTACTGCTGCGCGACCAGCTGGCCCAGGAACTCGCGCTGGTCATAGCTTTCACCCACGACCATGTCCTGGGTCATCGCCGAATAGGTCTCGACCGAACCGATGCCATAGATGCAGCTGACCGAGGCCACGATGATCACGTCATCGCGTTCCAGCAACGCCCGCGTGGCGCTGTGGCGCATCCGGTCGATGGCCTCGTTGATCTGCGATTCCTTCTCGATATAGGTATCGCTGCGGGCCACATAGGCCTCGGGCTGGTAATAGTCGTAATAGCTGACGAAGTACTCGACCGCGTTGTCGGGAAAAAATCCCTTGAATTCGCCGTAAAGCTGGGCGGCCAGCGTCTTGTTGGGCGCCAGGATGATCGCGGGACGCTGCGTCTCCTCGATGATCTTGGCCATGGTGAAGGTCTTCCCCGTCCCCGTGGCCCCCAGCAGCACCTGGTCGCGCTCTCCGGCGCCGACGCCCGCCACCAGTTCGGCGATGGCCGTGGGCTGGTCGCCCGCCGGTTCGAATTCGCTTTTCAATGCAAAGCGTTTCCCGCCCTCCAGCTTGGGGCGGGTCACTTCGGGAACGCGCATCACGGGCGCGTTGGTGTTGTTGTGACCCATGAGGTTCCTGATCCGTTCGGAGTTGCCCTCAAGATGTGATGGCAGCCGCCCGGTTTCAACCGCGTTTCAGACGCCTCGGCTGAAGTTCCGCCCAGCCTTCGCCGCCCGACAGCTCATCCGCCAGGATTTCGGCCGTGACCGGGCCCAGGGTAAAGCCCTGGTGGCCGTGACCGAAATGCGCCCACAGGTTCGGCTGGTCCGGCACGCGGCCCACCACGGGCAGCATGTCGGGCATGCAGGGGCGCCGTCCGGTCCAGGGTTCGGCCTCGACCGCCGCCCCGATGTCGAACAGCTCGCGCGCGGCCTTCTCGCCATGCTTCAGCTGCGGCGGCGACAGGCGCGGATGGGGCGTCAGCTCGGCCGCGGTGGCGATGCGCAGACCGCGGCGCATCGGCGACAACACAACCGAATTGCCGAAATCGGCGATCGGGTGATGGGGCGGCAGCTCCATGTGATAATGCTTGTGATAGCCGCGCTTGAACACCATCGGCACCTTGAGGCCAAAGCGCTGCGTCAGCATCGGCGACCAGGGCCCAAGCGCGATGACGGCATGCTCCGCCTCGACCTCGTCGGCGCGCCAGCCCGCGCCATGGCGGTGCAGGTCACCGGCATCGCCGTTCACGACGCGCCCGCCCCGCTTCTGGAACAGCGCCGCATAGCTGGCGACCAGGCCGCCCGGATCGGCGCAGTTCCAGCTGTCGGACCAATGGGTCGCGCCCTCGACCTCGATGCGGATCGCGGGCTCCATCGCGCGCAGTTCGGCCCCGCTCATCAGCCGCGCCTGCACGCCGAACTCGGTCGCGAAACGTTCGGCGGTCTTGCAGGCGACATCCATCTTGGCGGGGGTGCGGTGGATCTCGATATAGCCGTTGCGGCGGATGATGTTGTCGGCGCCCGCCGCCGCGATCAAGGGGCCGTGGCGGTCGGTCGACTGGCGGATCAGCTTGCCCCAGGTCACCGACGCCCGCCTGTGCGCGGCAGGCCGCGAATTCCACGCATAGGTGGCCACCGCGCCCAGTTGCGACAGCAGGCCCTGCGGCGTCCATTTCACGTCATAGCCGCGCCCCAGGGCGATCTGGAACAGAGCGCCGGGCGACAGCGGCATGGCATAGGGCTCGACCGCTTCGGTCTGGATCAGGCCGGCATTGCCATAGCTGGTCTCGCGCCCCGGCACGCCGCGTTCGATGATGGTGACGTCATGCCCGCGCGCCTGCAGCGCCAGACCGGTGCTGACACCCACCATACCCGCACCCAGAACCAGAACCTCGGCCATTCCCGCCCCCATCGCTGATGATAGGTCAGGGATGCAGACATTCCCGCCATCCGGCAAGATTTATCGGGCATTCTTCGACGCCCCTCGAAATCTTTGCAAGAATCAGGCGAAAAGCTCGCGGCAGAAGATCAATCCTTCGACCAGCGCGTCCACATCTGCCTGCGTGTTGTACATCGCGAAGCTGGCACGGGCGCTGGCATTGATTGCCAGATGCTCCATCAGGGGCATGGCGCAGTGGCTGCCCGCACGGACCGCGATTCCCTTCTTGTCCAGGATGGTCGAGATGTCATGCGCGTGCGCCCCATCCATCGTCATGGAGAAGATCGCGCCCTTGCCTGGCGCATCGCCCTGCACCTGCAGCCAGTTCAGCGCCCGCAGGCGGTCGCGGGCATGGTCGCGCAGCGCGCGCTCATGGGCGGCGATGTTCTCCATCCCCAGGGACATCATGTATTCCAGCGCGGCGCCCAGACCGATCTGGTTGACGATGCCGGGCGTGCCTGCCTCGAACCGCAGGGGCGGGTCGTTATAGGTGACGGCGTCGCGGCTGACGGTGCGGATCATGTCGCCGCCGCCCAGGAAGGGCCGCATCTCGGCCTGGCGGTCGGCGCGGATCCAGATCGCCCCCGAACCGGAGGGTCCGTAAAGCTTGTGCCCCGTGATGCAGTAGAAATCGGCGCCAAGCGTCGACAGGTCCACCGGCATGTGGACCGCGGCCTGCGACCCGTCCACGACCATCGGCAGGTCGGTGCCGCGGCGGATCGCCGCGATGTCCACGACCGTCCCGGTCACGTTCGACATGTGCGTCAGCGCCAGCATCCGCGTGCGCGGCGTGATCGCGGCCAGCACCTTTTCCGGCGGCAGGCTGCCATCCGCATCGGGTTCGACCCATTTCAGCACGACGCCCTGGCGTTCGCGCAGGAAATGCCACGGCACGATATTGGCGTGATGTTCCAGCAGCGACAGCACGATCTCATCCCCGGCTTGCAGGCGCGGCGCGGCCCAGGCATAGCTGACCAGGTTCAGCGCCTCGGTCGAGCCGCTGGTGAAGATCACCTCGTCGACCGCGGGCGCGTTCAGGAACCGTGCGATGATCCCGCGGACGCGTTCGTAATTATCGGTCGCAAGGTTCGACAGGTAATGCAGGCCGCGATGGACATTGGCGTATTCGCCCTCATAGGCGCGGGTGATGGCGTCGATCACGACGCGCGGCTTCTGCGCGCTGGCGCCGCTGTCCAGATAGACAAGCGGGCGCCCGTTGACCGTCGTCGACAGGATCGGAAAATCGGCGCGGACGGCGTTGACGTCAAAGCTCATTGCGGCATCTCCGGCATGAGGCCTAGCGCGGCCATGAAGAACGACAGGACGAATCCCATGACCAGCAGCGTGCCGAACATGACCAGCAGCACCTTGGGGCCGCTGGTGAACCCGTGGAGCGCCTTGGTGAACTGCACCGTCAGCCACAGGAACAGCGCGACCGCGATGATCCCCAGGATCCCCGCCAGCCCCGGCAGGGCCAGCGACAGCACGATCTGGGCCAATTGCACGACCAGCAGCATCACCTCGATCCAGACGGTCAGCAGCAGGGCATCCTCGAACCGGCCGTGGCCGCCGAACATGCGCCCGACCCCGGCCATCAGACCCGCGCCCAGCACGATCGCGACCAGCTGCATTCCGGCCAGGACCAGCGGCTGCCGGCTTATCGAGAACACGGCCGCCCCCTCGTCCGAGGGCAGCGGGAACAGCAGGGTCGAGCCGTAGGCCAGCAGCCCCGACAGCGACACCGCCAGAACCAGCGCCATCCAGCGCACCTGCATCGGCCAGCGCTGGTCGATCAACCAGCGGGCCGCCCCTTCTGGATCGCGCAGGGTCCGGCGCGCCAGCGCCTTGAAGTCGTCGAAGGTCATTTGCGTCTCGCCAGCGCCATGATCCCGGCGCCCCAGATGAACAGGAATCCCGCACCCGCCACCGTGCGGGTCAGGGTCAGCGCGGGGGACGGGCCGATCAGCCCCGCCACCATCCCGCCCAAAAGCGTCGCGGGCGCCACCGCCATCAACGCCCAGAACAGCGCCAGGCGCGCATGGCGCGCCTCCAGCCGCCACGGGGTCAGGCGGCTGAGCAGCGCCGTCAGCCCCGCCATGGCATAGGCCACCAGCGGCATCATGAACATGGTCCCAAGGGCCGCACCCCCGATCCGCGCATCCAGCGGGATCGACGGGTCCAACTGCGCCGCGCGCGACAGGCCCGGCGCCTGCCCGACCAGCGTGATCAGCATCGCCACCATCAGCACGACCAGCAGCGTGCTGTCGGGCATCGCCGACAGGCCCCGCACCACCCGGCGCGGGGCCCACCAGCTTTCCAGCACGCGCAGCACCATCCCGCCGCGCGGGCCGGTCATCCCTGCGGGCGTTCGGTCAGCCACGCGTCCAGCCGTTCGTTGATCTCGTCGCGCAGGCTCTCGTCGTCGACCTCGGCCAGGGCGTCGGCCAGGAACGAAAGCACCAGGAACACGATCGCCCGGTCATAGGGCACCCCGCGAGAGCGCAGGTAGAACAACGCCCCCTCGTCGATCGCGCCCGTCGTGGACCCGTGCGAACACTTGACGTCGTCGGCATAGATCTCAAGCTCGGGCTTGGCCAGGAACTGGCTGGCCTCGTCCAGCAGCAGGGCCTGGCTGATCTGATAGCCGTCGGTCTTCTGCGCGCCGTTCTTGACCAGGATCTTGCCCTGGAACACGCCGGTCGCCCCGTTCTTCAGGACCTTCTTGAACACCTGCCGGCTTTCGCCGCGCAGCGCGCCATGGGTCACGAAGACGGTGTCGTCATGGTGGAACGGACCGACATCGCCGTCGCCCAGCACCGCCGCGGCGACATGGGCCACCGCATCGTCGCCGACCATGTCCACGACAGCCTCGTGGCGCATGGTGGTGCCGTTAACGACCAGCGCGAAACTCTTCAGCACCGCACCCTCGCCCACGCGGGCGAACAGGTGCGACAGGCCGACCTTGGGATCGACGGCGCGCTTGGCCGCGATGTGGTGCAGCGTGGCGCCCGGCAGCAGATCGGCCTCGATCATGCCGTTCGACCGCGCGCCGACCATGCCGCTTTCCAGCAGCGTCAGTTCGGCGCCCGATTCGACCCGGATCACGTGATGCCAGACGGCATCCGCGCGGTCCGACCCGCGGCGATGCAACACATGCACCGGACGCGAGGGCTTGCCTGTCACGCGGATCAGCAGGCCGTCGGCCGCGACGGCCGTGTTCAGCGCCGCGAACGGCCGCTTGACCGGGGTCTGACCCGCCAGCTCCAGCGTCCCGTACAGGTCGGCCGACCAATGATCGCCCGCCCGGTCGGCCTGCGCCAGGGTGGTGATCTCGATCCCTTCCAGCGACAGGTCGTCGGAAGCCGCGGCGTCGAACGAACCGTCGACAAAGACCAACGTCAGCTTGTCACGCGCGGTGAACAGCGGCGATTCTGGGCCCGTATCGATGGCCAGCGCCTGCGGCTCGGGCGCGTTGAACGGGTGCGGGTCGGTATAGCGCCAGTATTCGTCACGCGGGCCCGGCAGGCCCATGGCGCGCAGCCGTGCCAGCGCGTCGGCGCGCGCGGCGGCGGTGAACCCACCCGTGGGCAGCGTGGTCGCGGCCAGCCGCGCATCCAGCGCATTGGCGGGCTTGGGCGCGCCGGTGACCTGCGGGGTCTGGATTTCCTGAACGGCGGATTCGGACATCAGCCGGCCTCCGCCAACAGGTCGCCATAGCCGTTCTCTTCGACTTCCAGCGCCAGTTCGGGGCCGCCCGACTTGATGATCCGGCCGTTGGACATGATGTGCACGACGTCCGGCTGGATATGGTTCAGCAGGCGCTGATAGTGGGTGATGACGAGAAAGCTGCGGCCTTCGCTGCGCAGGGCGTTCACGCCGTCGCTGACAAGGCGCATCGCATCGACGTCCAGACCCGAATCTGTCTCGTCCATGATGCACATGCGGGGCTCCAGCATGGCCATCTGCAGGATCTCGTTGCGCTTCTTCTCGCCCCCCGAAAAGCCGACATTGACGGGGCGCTTCAGCATGTCGGGGCTGATCTGCAGCTCTGCCGCCTTGGCGCGCACGACCTTCAGGAACTCTCCTGCAGTCAGCTCGGTCTCGCCGCGCGCCTTGCGCTGCGCGTTCACGGCGGTGCGCAGGAACGTCATGTTGCCGACGCCCGGAATCTCGACCGGGTACTGGAACGCCAGGAACAGGCCTGCGGCCGCACGCTCCTCGGGCTCCATGTCCAGCAGGCTCTCGCCGTCCAGCGTGGCGCTTCCGTCGGTGACCTCATACCCGTCACGGCCCGACAGTACATAGGACAGCGTGGACTTGCCCGACCCGTTCGGGCCCATGATCGCATGGACCTCTCCGGCCGGAACCTCCAGCGTCAGACCCTTCAGGATCTGCTTGTCCTCGTCCTCAAGTTTGACGTGCAGGTTGTTAATTTTCAGCATATTTCCCTCAAACGGCAAAGGCGCCACCGGGGCGCCGCATCTATGGTGGCCGGGCAGCAATGCCCGGCCGGATCGATCAGCCCACCGAGCCTTCCAGCGAGATCGCGACCAGCGCCTGCGCCTCCATGGCGAATTCCATGGGCAGGGCCTGCAGGACCTCGCGGCAGAACCCGTTGACGACCAGCGCCACGGCCTCTTCCTCGTCCATCCCGCGCGACCGGCAATAGAACAGCTGGTCGTCGTCGACCTTGCTGGTCGTCGCCTCGTGCTCCACGCGGCTGCTGCTGTTCTTGACCTCGATATAGGGCACGGTATGCGCCCCGCACTTGTCGCCGATCAGCAGGCTGTCGCACTGGGTATAGTTGCGGCTGTTCGTGGCGCGCGGGTGCATGGTGACCAGCCCGCGATAGGTGTTCTGCGCCTGCCCTGCCGAAATCCCCTTGGACACGATCCGCGAGCGCGTGTTCTTGCCCAGGTGGATCATCTTGGTGCCGGTATCGGCCTGCTGCCAGTTGTTGGCGATGGCGATCGAATAGAACTCGCCCTGGCTCTCATTGCCGCGCAGGATGCAGGACGGGTACTTCCAGGTGATCGCCGATCCGGTCTCGACCTGCGTCCACATCACCTTGGCCCGGTCGCCGCGGCAGTCGGCGCGCTTGGTGACGAAGTTGTAGATGCCGCCCTTGCCGTCCTCGTCGCCGGGGAACCAGTTCTGGACGGTCGAGTACTTGATCTCGGCATCCTCAAGGATGACCAGCTCAACGACTGCGGCATGCAGCTGGTTGGTGTCGCGCTTGGGCGCGGTGCAGCCTTCCAGATAGCTGACATGGGCGCCCTTGTCGGCGATGATCAGGGTCCGTTCGAACTGGCCGGTGTTCTCCGCATTGATGCGGAAATAGGTCGACAGTTCCATCGGGCACTTCACGCCGGGCGGGATGTAGACGAAGCTGCCATCCGAGAACACCGCGCTGTTCAGCGTCGCGAAATAGTTGTCAGACTGCGGTACGACCGATCCCAGGTACTTGCGCACCAGTTCGGGATGCTCGCGGATCGCCTCGCTGATCGAACAGAAGATCACCCCGGCCTTGGCCAATTCGTCCTTGAAGGTCGTGCCCAGGCTGACGCTGTCGAAGACGGCGTCAACGGCCACACGGCGACCCTCGGCGGGCGCATCCTCGGCGCCCTCGACGCCCGCCAGGATCATCTGCTCGCGCAGCGGGATGCCCAGCTTGTCATAGGTCGCCAGCAGCTTTGGGTCCACGTCGTCCAGCGACTTGGGCTTCTCCTCCATGCTCTTGGGACGCGCATAGTAATACTGGTCCTGATAGTCGATCTCGGGATAGTTCAGCATCGCCCATTTCGGCTCTGCCATGGTGACCCAGCGGCGATAGGCTTCCAGCCGCCATTCGGTCATCCATTCCGGTTCCTGGTTCTTGGCCGAGATCAGACGGACGATATCCTCGTTCACGCCCTTGGGCGCATAGTCCATCTCGATCTCGGTGTTCCAGCCGTATTTGTAGCTGCCCATGTTCTGGACAGTCTCGACCGTTTCCCGGTCTACGCCTTCGCGCACGTCAAGATCGGTGATGTCCGTCATCCTTCAGTCCTTTTCCTCAAATGGCCGCGGTCGGTCCATTCCTGTCGCGCCAGCGTGAATACGCCTTTTCCCAGGCATCCGCAAATCGGTTGATCTGATCGTCCCCAACAGCGGGGCTTATCGAGATCCGGATCGCCGATTGCGCAAGCTGATCGTCGAACCCCATCGCCTGCAGGGCGCCGCTGGCCCGGACCTTGCCCGATGAACAGGCCGAGCCGGCCGAGATCGCGAACCCTGCCAGATCCATCTGCATGACCTGGGTTTCGCCCTTCCACCCCGATGTAAGAAGGCATGTCGTGTTCGGCAAGCGCCGCACGGCCTTTCCGACGATCACCGCGCCGGGCGCGATGTCGCAGATCCGCGCCTCCAGCGCGTCGCGCCGCTCGCGGACCGCGTCCCACAGCCCGGCGTCCAGATCACGTTGCGCGGCCGTGGCGGCGGCGGCAAAGGCCAGGATGCCGATCAGGTTCTCGGTCCCCGCACGGCGCCCCTGCTCCTGCCCGCCGCCCTTGATCAGCGGAGGCAGGTCGGTGCCTTTCTTCAGGATCAGCGCACCGATTCCCTTCGGCCCGCCCAGCTTGTGCGCGCTGACGAAGCCTGCCGTCACGCCAAGCCAGTTGAACGCCATGGGCACCTTGCCGAAGGCCTGCGTCAGGTCGCTGGAATGCAGCCCCTGCGGCAGGTCCTGCATCACGCCGGTCTCGTTGTTGGCCAGCTGCAGGCTGGTTCGTGCGGGGTCGGTCACCGTGACGATGCCGTCGCCGTCGACCGCAAGGTCCGCCTCGCACCAGACCTTGACGGCGCTGTGTTCCACGGGGGCGCAGTGGAACCCGCCCTGCCCCAGGACCATCGCCGCGGCCTCGGTCGCACCGGCGGTGAAGACCACGTCGGCCCCGTCTGCGCCCAGGGCCACGGCCACCTGCTCGCGGGCGCGTTCCAGCGCCATCTTGGCGGCCCGCCCCTCGGTATGGACCGATGACGGGTTGCCAGAGATTTCCAGCGCCTCGGTGATGGCGGCCTTGACTTCGGGGCGCAGCGGGGTGGTGGCGTTCCAGTCCAGATAGGTTCTCATGCCAATGCCTCCGCGACCCGCGCGGCCAACCGGGCCGCCACGGCATGCTTGTCCATCCGCGGCCAGTCCTCGGCGCCGGCTTCGGTGATCAGCGTGACGGTGTTGTGGCTGCCGCCCATGATGCCCGTCGCGGGGCTGACATCGTTCGCCACGATCCAGTCGCAGCCCTTGCGCAGCCGCTTCGCGGTCGCATGGGCGGTCACATCCTGCGTTTCCGCCGCAAACCCCACGACCAGGCGCGGACGGCGCGCATCGCGACTGATCCAGGCCAGGATGTCCGGGTTTTCGGCCATCTGCAGCGTCGGCATGTCGCCGGTCTTCTTGATCTTCTGGTCGCTGCCGTTCAGCACGCGCCAATCGGCCACCGCCGCCGCCATCACCGCCGCATCGGCGGGCAGCGCGGCCGCGACCGCATCCCGCATCTGCTGCGCCGTTTCCACCGCGATCACGTCGACGCCCTGCGGCGCGGGCACGGATGCGGGGCCGGTCACGAAGCTGACCCGCGCGCCCAGATCGCGCAGCGCCGCGGCGATCGCCGCCCCCTGCGCCCCGCTGGAGCGGTTGGCGATATAGCGCACCGGGTCGATCGGCTCATGCGTGGGGCCGGACGTCACGATCACATGCCGCCCCGTCAGCGGCCCGTCGGTCAGGGCCGCACGGATCGCGGCCACGATCGCCTCGGGTTCGGCCATGCGGCCCGCGCCGTATTCGCCGCAGGCCATGTCGCCGTCGTCCGGGCCGACGAACAGCACGCCGTCGCCCCGCAGCGTGGCCAGGTTGCGCTGTGTCGCGGGGTGGTGCCACATCCGCACGTTCATCGCCGGTGCGATCAGGACGCGCTTGTCCGTCGCCAGCAGCAGGGTGGATGCCAGATCATTCGCCGATCCCTGGGCCATCTTGGCCATCAGATCGGCCGTAGCTGGGGCCACGACGACCAGATCGGCCTGCCGCGGCAGCTGGATATGGCCGATCTCGGCCTCGGCACCCTGATCCCACAGCGTGTCGTGCACCGGCTCTCCGGCCAGCACGGACAGGGTCATGGGCGTGGTGAACTGTGCGCCGGCCGCGGTCAGCACCGGCGTCACCGACGCGCCCGCTGCGCGCAGCAGCCGGATCAGCGCCGGCGCCTTGAAGGCCGCGATCCCGCCGCCCACGATCAGCAATATCCGCCTGCCCTGCATGCACTACCCCCATCGGTCCTGCGCCCCAGATAGCGACGCGGCGCCGCTGCCGCAAGGAAAGCGCGCCCGTTAACGCTTCCTTAAGGCTGCTGCCGTTAACCATTCCAGGACAACCGAGGGGTAACATGGTCGCCATCGCCTATTCCGTGGCCTTCGAAGGCATCGAGGCCCGCCTGGTCGAGGTGCAATGCGCCGTGGCGGCGGGCCTGCCCGGCTTCTCCATCGTGGGTCTGCCCGACAAGGCGGTCAGCGAGGCCAAGGAACGCGTCCGTGCGGCCTTCGGCGCGCTGGCCATCGCCCTGCCGAACAAGCGGCTGACCGTCAACCTGTCCCCTGCCGATCTGCCCAAGGAGGGCTCGCATTTCGACCTGCCCATCGCGCTGGCGGTGCTGGCCGCGCTGGACATCGTGCCCCGGGAGGAACTGGCCCGCTGCGTGGCCCTGGGCGAGCTGGCGCTGGACGGGCGGCTGGTCGCGGTCGCGGGCGCGCTGCCTGCCGCCGTCGCGGCCGCGGATGACGACCGCGCGCTGATCTGTCCGCGCGCCTGCGGCGCCGAGGCCGCGTGGATCGAACAGGTTCCCGTCCTGGCCGCCGACACGCTGCGCGCCGTGGTCGATCACCTGACCGACCGCGCGCCCATCGCGCCGGCCCGCCCCGGCCAGGTCGTCGACGGTCCCCAGCCCCCGTGCCTGTCCGATGTCCGCGGCCAGGAACGCGCCAAACGCGCGCTGGAGATCGCCGCCGCGGGGCGTCATCATCTGCTGATGGTCGGTCCCCCCGGCGCGGGCAAATCCATGCTGTCGGCGCGCCTGCCCGGCCTGATGCCGCCCCTGACCGCACGCGAGGCGCTGGAGACCTCGATGGTGCATTCGGTGGCGGGGCTGCTGAAGAACGGCCAGATCTCGCGCCGCGCGCCCTTTCAAAGCCCGCACCACACCGCGTCCTCCCCGGCCATCGTCGGCGGCGGCCCCAAGGCCAAGCCGGGAGAGATCAGCCTGGCCCATAACGGCGTGCTCTTTCTGGACGAGCTGCCGGAATTCGACCGCAAGGTGCTGGAAAGCCTGCGCCAGCCGGTCGAGACGGGCGAGGTCTTCGTCAGCCGCGCCAACGCGCATATCCGCTATCCCAGCCGGTTCCTGCTGATCGCGGCGGCCAACCCGTGCCGCTGCGGCTATCTGGCCGATCCGGGCCGGGCCTGTTCGCGCGCGCCGGTCTGCGGCGACAGCTATCTGGGCAAGATCTCCGGGCCGCTGATGGACCGGTTCGATCTGCGGCTGGAAGTGCCGGGCGTCAGCCTGACCGACCTGGACCTGCCGGCGGGCGACACGTCCGCGACGGTGGCGGCCCGCGTCGCCGCGGCCCGCGCGATCCAGGCAAAGCGGTTCCGCAACCATCCCGGCGTGACGGTGAATGCCGATGCGCCGCCGCCGCTGCTGGACGCGATCGCCGCGCCCGATGCGGACGGGCGCGCGCTGATCCTGAAGGCGTCGGAAAGGCTGGGCCTGACGGCGCGCGGTTATCACCGCATCCTGCGCAGCGCGCGCACCATCGCCGATCTGGACGGGTCGGACCATGTCCTGACCTGCCACCTGGCCGAGGCGATCAGCTATCGCCTGCCCTTCGTCGCGGGGGGTTAGCCCTTGCCGGCCACGCGCCGCTCGATCGCCTCCCAGATGGCCTCGGCGGCATTGATGCCGTCGAACCGCTCCAGCTCCTGGATGCCGGTGGGCGAGGTCACGTTGATCTCGGTCAGCCATCCGTCGATGACGTCGATCCCGGTGAAGATCAGGCCCTTCTCGCGCAGCACGGGGGCGATGCGGGTGCAGATCTCGAATTCGCGCTCGGTCAGGCCGATCTTCTCGGCGCGCCCGCCGACATGCATGTTCGACCGGGCCTCGCCCTCTTGCGGGACGCGGTTGATGGCGCCCACGGGTTCGCCGTCGACCAGGATGATGCGCTTGTCGCCCTTGACCACGGCGGGCAGGTACTTCTGCGCGATCATGGGTTCGCGGTTGATGCCCGCGAAGGTCTCCAGCAGGGCCGACAGGTTCGGGTCGCCGGGCTTCAGGTGGAACACCCCCGCCCCGCCATTGCCGTAAAGCGGCTTGACGATGATCTCTCCGTGGCGCGCCCGGAACGCCTTGAAGGCAGCGGGGTCGCGGGCGATCATGGTGGGCGGCGTCAGGTCGGGAAAATCCAGCACCATCAGCTTTTCGGGGCAGTTCCGGACCCAGAACGGGTCGTTGACCACCAGCGTCTGGGGATGCACCCGGTCCAGCAGATGGGTCGAGGTCACGTAACCCATGTCGAAGGGCGGGTCCTGGCGCAGCCAGATCACGTCGAAATCGCCGGCCTCGACCTCGGTCCAGTCGCCGAAGGTGACGTGGTCGCCCTCGGTCCGGCGCAGGGTGACGGGGCGGCCGCGCACGACGATGCGCCCCTCGTCATAGCGCAGCTGATCGACGGTGTACTGGAACAGCCGGTGGCCGCGGGCCTCGGCCTCCAGGCCGATGCGGAAGGTGCTGTCGGCGTGGATCGAGACATCCTCGATCGGGTCCATCTGCAAGGCGACATACAGGCTCATGGGGCCCTCCTGAATTTCGGACAAGTTGTGGCCCGCCGCCGGGGCGGATGCAAGCCTGCCTCAGACCTCGCCGAAGGCATTGGGGATCAGCTCCACCCGACCGGTGGCATCCACCAACGCCACGTCGAAGCGCATGGAAACCTCGCCCAGGCCCTGTCGGTCGCAATATTCCAGCGCGGCTTGGGTGATCCGGCGCATCTGCGCGGGCAGCAGGTGCAGGGCGGCGTCGGCATGGCTGCGCGACGCCTTGACCTCGACGAAGACCAGGTCGGGACCGTCCTGCACGATCAGGTCGATCTCGGCCCCCTGCCCGCGCCAGCGCGTCGCCAGAACCTGCGCGCCGCGCTGGCGATAGAGGCGAAGGACGCTCTCCTCGGCCAGGCGGCCGGACAGGTCGGCGGTGCGGCCCCGGCCCGCGCGCCTGCCGCCCGGCTCAGTCACGATCCGCCAGCCCAAGCGCCAGCTGATAGACGTCGCGGCGCGGCAGGCCCAGTTCCTGCGCGGCCTCGCGGGCGGCGTCCTTGACGGACATGGTGCGCATATGCGCAGTCAGGACGGCGCGCACGCGGTCCTCGTCCATCTCAACGGCGGAGGGGCGGTCAAGGACCATCACCACCTCGCCCTTCAGCGTGGCCATGCGCGGATCGGCGGACAGGTCGGCAGCGGTGCCGCGGGTCACCTCCTCGAACTTCTTGGTCAGTTCGCGCGCGACGACGGTGATGCGGGCCGGGTCGATCAGGGCCAGATCCTCCAGCGTGCGGGACACGCGGCGCGGGCTCTCGAACAGGATCAGGGTCGAATCGACCGCCATCCAGCGGCGCAGCCAGGTCTGGCGGGCGGACTGGGTCGGCGGCGGAAAGCCCAGGAACAGGAACCGGTCGCTTGGCAGCCCCGCCAGCGTCAGCGCCGCCAGCGCCGAGGACGGCCCCGGCAGCGCATGCACCCGCGCCCCGGCCTCTGCCGCGTCCAGCGCCAGCCGATAGCCGGGATCGGCCACCAGCGGCGTGCCCGCATCGGAACAGTACGCCACGCTGGCCCCGTCCGACAGCGCCGCCAGCAGCGCGGGACGCGCCCGGTCGCCGTTGTGGTCGTGATAGGACAGGATGCGCCGCCCGCGCAGCGGCACGCCGTGGATGTCCAGAAGATGGCGCAGCACGCGCGTGTCCTCGGCCGCCAGCATGTCGGCGCTGTTCAGCACGTCCAGCGCGCGCAGCGTGATGTCGCGGGCCGCCCCGATGGGGGTCGCGACCAGGTACAGGCCGGGGTCCAGGCGCGCGGCCTCGACATGCGCGGCCAGGCGGCGGGCGGGGTCCTGCCCAGAGTTCGGCATAGGGTTCGGCCCATGGTTCGGGGGGTCGCGGCGGTCGGTCATCCTGCCTCCGGTTCCGGCCCGCACGGGGCCGGCGCTGATTGCCAATCGCAAAGACAGGACATAGGCTGCCGCCATCCGCGCGCGTCATAACATAAAGCAGGGAAGTTTCACATGTCAGCCTTCGCCACAACCCGGCCTGCGGGTCTGCGCCATGTCCTTTTGAAAGCGGCGACGGTGGTATCGGCCCTGTTTCTGGCCGCGTGCGAGCCGACCGGCGGAACCACGCAGGCCAGCGGCCCCGAGACGGGCCCCCTGATCGACCCGTCCGAACCGGTGCGCGTGGCGCTGCTGGCGCCGGGCGGGACCGGGTCGGACGACCTGGAATGGCTGGCCCGCAGCCTGAAGAACGCGGCCCGCATGGCCGCGGCCGACGCCCAGGGCGCGACCATCGACCTGCGCGTCTATGACAGCGGCGCATCGACCGAAAGCGCGGTGGCCCAGGCCAATGCCGCCGCCGACGCGGGCGCGCAGATCGTGCTGGGTCCGCTGTTCGCCGACGGCGCCAACGCGGTGGGCAACGCCATGAAGGCGCGCAACATCAACGTGCTGACATTTTCCAACAACACCCAGGTCGCGGGCGGCAACGTCTTCATCCTGGGCAACAGCTTCGAGAACGTGGCCGACCGCCTGGTCGGGTACGGCATGACGCAGAACAAGCGCAACGTGCTGGTCGTGGCCGAGAACGACGTGGCGGGCCAGCTGGGCGGCCGCGCGATCGAGGCCGCGATCGCCCGCAACGGCGCCCGCATGGCGGGTCGGGTCGACCACCCGGTCTCGATCACCGGGGTCGACGGCGTGGTGCCCCGCATCACCCAGGCCGCGACGTCGGGGTCGATCGACGCGGTGTTCATGACCGCCAACAACCAGGCCGTCCTGCCCTATCTGACCGAACAGCTGGCCGCGGCGGGCGTGCGGTCGCCCGGCACGCAGATGATCGGCCTGACCCGGTGGGACCAACCCTCGTCGCGCCTCGGCATGCCGCAACTGGCCGAGGGGTGGTTCGCGATCCCCGACCAGACCCTGCAGCGCCAGTTCGAGGCCCGCTATGCCGGTGCCTATGGCGAGGCGCCCCATCAGCTGGCTTCGCTGGCCTATGACGGGGTCGCGGCGATTTCCTCGCTGGTGCGCAATGGACAGCGCAACGCGCTGACCACCACGGGCCTGACGCAGCGGGCGGGCTTCAACGGCGTGGGCGGCGTCTTCCGCCTGCAGCGCGATGGCACCGTTCAGCGCGGCCTGGCGGTCGCCACCATCCGCGGCGGCCAGCTGGTCGTGCTGGACCCCGCACCGCGCAATTCGCGCGGGCTGGGGTCGTGACCGGGGCCGGACGCACCGACCGATGACCATCGTCGCGGCCCGACCCGACCTGGACACCGACCAGCTGCTGGCCCGCCTGGACCGGCAGCTGGCGGGAACCACCGACCCCCGCCAGATCCGCGCGCAGACCGTGGCGATGCTGGCCCTGACGCGATCCGTGACGATGGAGGCGATCGAGGCCGCCTTTGCCACCCATCCCCGCGCCGCGCGCGAGACGGTGCGTGCCATCGCCATGATGACGGATGCGCTTGTCACCGCGGTCCATCACGTGGCCACGACACGCCTGCACCCCCAGCAGTCCTCGTCCGAGACGCAGCGCCTGGCCGTGCTGGCCGTCGGCGGCTATGGCCGGGCCGAGATGGCGCCCTCCTCCGACGTGGACCTGCTGTTCCTGACCCCGTGGAAGATCACCCCCTGGGCGGAAAGCGTCGTCGAATCGATGCTGTACATGCTGTGGGATCTGAAGCTGAAGATCGGCCATTCGATCCGCAGCGTGGACGACTGCCTGCGCCTTGGTGCGGCGGACATGACGATCCGCACCTCGCTGGTGGAACACCGCTTGGTCACGGGCCACGCCCCTCTGGCCGAGGAGCTGCGCACCCGCCTGTGGGCCGAACTGTTCGAGCGGACCATTCCCGAGTTCATCGAGGCCAAGCTGGAGGAACGCGCCGCGCGCCACACCCGTCAGGGCGGCCAGCGCTATGTCCTGGAACCCAACGTCAAGGAGGGCAAGGGCGGCCTGCGCGACCTGCAGACGCTGTACTGGATCGCGAAATACATCCACCGCGTCGACAGGGCGGTCGAGCTGGTCGATCTGGGCGTCTTCACCCGCGACGAGCATCTGGCCTTCTGGCAGGCCGAGGATTTCCTGTGGGCGGTGCGCAGCCATCTGCATCTGATCGCGGGGCGGCCGTCGGACGTGCTGTCCTTTGACATGCAGGTCGAGGTGGCGCGGCGCATGGGCTATGTCGACACCACCGCCCGGCGCGCGGTCGAGTACTTCATGCAGGACTATTTCCGTCACGCCACCCGCGTCGGAGAGCTGACCCGCGTCTTCCTGACGGAACTGGAGACCCGCCATGTCCGCGCAGCACCCTTCCTGGGCCGCATCTTCCGTCGGCGGCGCAAGATGCGCGCGGGTTTCGTCGATCAGCAGGGTCGCCTGTCCTATGAAACCGAGGCGACCTTCCTGGCCGACCCGCTGAACATCCTGCGCCTGTTCGAGGAGGCCCTGCGCACCGGCGTGCTGATCCACCCCGAGGCGCTGCGCCTGGTGGCCGCGAACCTGGACCGCATCGACGACAAGGTGCAGTCCGACCCCGAGGCGATCCGCATCTTTATGGACCTGCTGCTGCGGCACGGAAACCCCGAACGCGCGCTGCGGCGCATGAACGAACTGGGCGTGCTGGCCGCCTTCATCCCGGAATTCGAACCCGTCGTCGCGATGATGCAGTTCAACCTGTATCACCACTATACCGTCGACGAACACTCCATCCAATGCGTCGCCGCCCTGGCCGAGATCGAGCGCGGCGAACACCCCGAGGACCTGCCGCTGTCGTCGGAGATCATCCAGGCCGGCGTGAACCGTCGGGTGCTGTACCTGGCGACCCTGCTGCACGACATCGGCAAGGGCCGCCCCGAGGATCATTCGATCCTGGGGGCGCGCATCGCGCGGCGGATCGCGGCGCGCTTCGGCTTTGCCCAGGACGACATCGACACGGTCGAATGGCTGGTGCGCCATCACCTGCTGATGTCCGACGTGGCGCAGAAACGCGACATCAGCGACCCGCGCACGCTGCGCGACTTTGCCAAGGCGGTGAAGACGCGCAAGCGGCTGGACATGCTGCTGGTCCTGACCGTCTGCGACATCCGCGGCGTGGGTCCGGGCACCTGGAACAACTGGAAGGCCGCGCTGCTGCGCCAGCTGCACCAGGAGACCGCGGCCGCGCTGGAGAACGGGCTGGAGGAGCTGAACCGCGACCGTCGCCAGACCGAGGCGAAACGGTCGCTGCGCCACCTGCTGATCGCCAAGGGTTGGGACGCCCGCACCATACGCGCCGAACTGGGCCGCCATTACGACGCCTATTGGTCGGGCCTGCAGACCCAGACGCAGGCCGTCTTCGCCGACCTTCTGTCTGGCCTGGGCGCGGACGAGATCCGCATCGACCTGCGCGCCGATCCCGACCGGGATGCGACCCGCGCGGCCTTCGTGCTGTCGGACCATCCGGGCATCTTCTCGCGGCTGGCCGGGGCGCTGACGCTGACCGGGGCGAACGTGGTCGACGCGCGCACCTATACCACGCGGGACGGCTATGCGACGGCGGTGTTCTGGGTCCAGGACGCCGAGGGGCATCCCTTTGCCGAGGATCGCCTGCCCCGCCTGCGCCAGACCATCCTGCGCACCTTGGCCGGAGAGATCGTCGCCCGCGAGGCCTTTGCCAGCCGGGACAAGCCGAAAAAGCGCAACCGAGAGTTCAAGTTCCCGACCCACATCACCTTCGACAACGAAGGCAGCGACATCTATACCATCATCGAGGTCGACACCCGCGACCGCCCCGGCCTGCTGTACGACCTGACGCGGACACTGGCCGCGACCCACATCCAGATTGTCAGCGCCGTCATTGCGACCTATGGGGCGCAGGTGGTCGACAGCTTCTACGTCAAGGACATGTTCGGCCTGAAGCTGCACAGCCCCGCGAAACGTGACGGGCTGGAAAAGAAACTGCGCACGGCGATCGCCGACGGCGTGAAACGGGCCGAGGCTGAACAGGCATGAAATCCGGATTGGTGCGGGGGTTCCTCTCCGTTGGGCTATGGACGCTGATCTCGCGCGCGTCGGGCTTCGTGCGCGACATTCTGATGGCCGCCTGGCTGGGCACCGGCGCCGTGGCCGAGGCGTTCCTGATCGCGCTGTCCCTGCCCAACATGTTCCGCCGCTTCTTCGCCGAGGGCGCGTTCAACACCGCCTTCATCCCGATGTTCTCGAAGAAGCTGGACGACCCGGCCGACGCGCAGCGTTTCGCGCGCGAGGCGTTCTCGGGGCTGTTCATGACGGTGCTGGCGCTGTCGGCGGTGGCGATGATCTTCATGCCGGGGCTGGTCTGGCTGATGGCGTCGGGGTTCGCGGGCGATGAACGGTTCGACCTGGCGGTCGAATACGGGCGGATCACCTTTCCCTACATCCTGCTGATCTCGATGGCCTCGATGATCTCGGGCGTCTTGAACGCGAACGGGCGATTTACCGCCGCGGCGGCGGCGCCGGTGCTGCTGAACCTGCTGTTCATCGTCGCGATGGGGCTTGGGCGCTGGCAGGGATGGGACCTGGGCCTGACCCTGGCCTGGGCCACGCCCGTCACTGGGGTGGCGCAGCTGGCGCTGGTCTGGTGGGACGCGCGGCGGACCGGATACACGTTCTGGCCGCACCGCCCGCGCCTGACGCCCGACATGCGCCGCCTGATCGCGGTGGCCCTGCCCGCGGCCTTCGCAGGCGGCGTCGTGCAGATCAACCTGCTGGTCGGCCGCCAGGTCGGATCCCGGTTCGAGGGCGCGATCGCCTGGCTGTCCTATTCCGACCGGCTGTACCAGCTGCCTCTGGGCGTGGTGGGCGCGGCGGTCGCGGTCGTCCTGCTGCCCGAACTGGCCCGCCGCATCCGGGCCGAGGATCACGCGGGCGGCCAGTCGGCCTATTCCCGCGCCACGGAATTCGGACTGTTCCTGACGCTGCCCTCGGCCTTCGCGATCGCGGTGATCGCGGAACCGATGGTCAGCACGCTGTTCGAACGCGGTGCCTTCACCGCCTTCGACACACAGCAGACGGCGGCGGCGCTGATCGTCTATGCCTTCGGCCTGCCCGCCTTCGTGCTGCAGAAGATCCTGCAGCCGCTGTATTTCGCGCGCGAAGATACCAGGACCCCGTTCCGCTTTGCCCTGATCTCGATGGTGGTGAACGCCGTCGCGGCCTTTGGCCTGATGCCGATCTTCGGCTTCCTGGCGGCGGCGCTTGGCACGACCATCGCGGCCTGGATCATGGTGGCGCAGCTGTGGTGGGGCACCCGGTCGATGGGTCAGGCGGCGCGCGCCGATGCGCGCCTGCGCCGGTCGTTCCCGCGCATCCTGCTGGCATCGGCGCTGATGGCTGCCGTCCTGTGGGCTACCCGCGGCTGGCTGGAGGCCGCAGGCCTGGGTCGCGGTGCGGGGCTGGCGATCCTGGTCTTTGGCGGCGCCGCGCTTTATTTCGCGCTGGCCTTTGTCATCGTGGGCTATCGCCCGTCGGAACTGCGCGCCGCCGTCCGGCGCGGTTAACGCTGGCGCAGCTGCGCCAGCGCGCGGGCCATGCCCCCGTCGACCAGCACGAAGGACAGCGCGAACCCGAACCCAAAGCCCGCGATCTCGGCAATCCAGCCCAGGCCCGCGCCGCCGAAGATCAGGCCGAAGACCAGCTGGAACAGCAGCAGCATGCCGATCAGCGTGAAGGCCCGCATCCGGTTCGCGTTCTCGGCCGCCAGCCGCGTCCAGATCAGGAAGGTGAACGCCCCCACCAGCCCATAGACCGCCGGATAGCCGCCGATCAGCGGCGCGGACCGCGCGCCCACCGCCTGGATGATCGCGGCATAGACCAGCGCACCGCCGATGGCCGACCCGAAATACAGCGCCAGCACCGCCCAAGGGCGGAAGTTCTGCGCGACCATGTTCCCCAAAGCCAGCGTGAAGACCACGACGAACAGCGCATGCATGGCGTTGACATGGATGAACACGAAGCTGAGGAACCGGTACATCTGTTCCAGATCGAACGCCCCCAACGTCCAGGCGCGCTGCGCCAGTTCGGGCGGAAACGCCGCCATGCGGATCGCGGACAGGCGCAGGCCCACGCCCTCGGCCCCGCCGATCAGGCCCGCGCCGCCCAGGGCAAAGACCGCCTCGGAGGCGATGACGGGCACGGTCAGCAGCCAGATAACGGGCGGCAGCGGGTTCAGCGGCGATTCAGGCAGGCTTGATCGCATGGGGTTTCCTTGGGTTGCGAAGGCACCGGTCAACCGCTAAGCCAGCGGGCAGGAAATTCCAAGGCAGGCCGCTCATGTCCGACCCGATCAACGCCCAGTTCCGCCCACGCATCTTTTCCGGCATCCAGCCGTCGGGCGGGCTGACGCTTGGCAACTACCTTGGCGCGCTCAAGCGGTTCGCAGCCCTGCAGGGCCCGGACGCGCAGACGATCTACTGCATCGTCGACCTGCACGCGATCACCGTCTGGCAGGACCCCCAGATCCTGCTGTCGCGCACGCGCGAGGCGGCGGCGGCCTTCATGGCGTCGGGCGTGGACCCCGCGCAGTCGATCCTGTTCAACCAGTCCCAGGTCAGCGCCCATGCCGAGATGGCGTGGCTGTTCAACACGGTCGCGCGCGTGGGCTGGATGTACCGGATGACCCAGTTCAAGGACAAGGCCGGCAAGAACGCCGAGAACGTCAGCCTGGGCCTTCTGGCCTATCCGGCGCTGATGGCGGCCGACATCCTGACCTATCAGGCGACCGCCGTCCCGGTCGGAGAGGATCAGAAGCAGCATCTGGAACTGACCCGCGACATCGCGGCCAAGTTCAACCACGATTACGGCGTCACCCATTTCCCAATCACCGAACCGCTGATCGAAGGCGTGGCCACCAAGGTCATGTCCCTGCGCGACGGGTCAAAGAAGATGTCGAAATCCGATCCGTCGGATGCCAGCCGCATCAACCTGACCGACGATGCCGACACCATCGCCCAGAAGATCCGCAAGGCGCGCACCGATGCCGACCCCCTGCCCGGCCAGATGGACGGTCTAAAGGACCGCCCCGAGGCGCGCAACCTGATCAACATCTATGCCGCCCTGACGGACGAGACCCCCGACCAGGTCCTGGCCCGGTTCGAAGGTCAGGGGTTCGGCGCGTTCAAGCCCGCCCTGGCCGAGGTCGCGGTCGAGGCGCTGTCGCCCATCACCCGGCGCATGTCCGAATACATGGCCGACCCCGCCCAGATCGATGCGATCCTGGCCGACGGGTCCGACCGCGCGGCGGCCGTCGCCATGCCGATCCTGGAGCGGACCAAGGACATCATGGGTCTGCTGCGCACCCGCGGCTGAGGCCCCCCGGCCGCAAGGGGGTTGCGCCAGCGGCCTCTTTGCGGCTATCAGCCCGACACGTGCATGGACCCGGTGAGATTCCGGGTGGCTCTTCCGGCCGCCGATCCGCCGGACAATTCGAACCTTGACACTTGACTGTCGGACCGCAGGCCACGACGGCCCGGTCAGGAACGGATGACACATGTTTTCACTGACGACCTACAAGAACGAATGGCTGGGCAACATCAGGCCCGACCTGCTTTCGGGCCTTGTCGTGGCCCTGGCGCTGATCCCCGAGGCCATCGCCTTTTCCATCATCGCGGGCGTGGACCCCAAGGTGGGGCTGTATGCCAGCTTCTCGATCGCGGTCATCACCGCGATCACCGGGGGGCGTCCCGGCATGATCTCGGCCGCGACGGCGGCGACGGCGGTGCTGATGATCACGCTGGTGCGCGATCACGGGCTTGAATACCTGCTGGCGGCCACCGTGCTGGCCGGCCTGATCCAGATCGGCTGCGGCCTGGCCGGTCTGGGACGCTTCATGCGCTTTGTCTCGAAATCGGTGATGACCGGGTTCGTGAACGCGCTGGCGATCCTGATCTTCATGGCGCAGCTGCCCGAACTGGACCTGTCCGCACCCGGCGTGACCTGGTTCACCTACGTGCTGGTCGCCGCGTCGCTGGCGATCATCTACCTGTTCCCGCGCATCACCAAGGCGATCCCGTCGCCGCTGGTCACCATCGTCGTGCTGACCGGGCTTGCGATGACCTTCGGGTGGGACGTGCGCACGGTGGGCGACATGGGCGCGCTGCCCGACACGCTGCCGATGTTCCTGATCCCCGACATCCCGCTGACGCTGGAGACGCTGCAGATCATCCTGCCCTATTCCATCGCGGTCGCCATCGTGGGCCTGCTGGAAAGCCTGATGACCCAGAACCTGGTGGACGAGCTGACCGACACACGCAGCAACCGCAACCAGGAATGCATCGGCCAGGGCCTGGCCAACACCGCCACCGGCTTCATCGGGGGCATGGCGGGCTGCGCCATGATCGGACAGTCGATGATCAACGTCAAATCCGGCGGGCGGGGGCGGCTGTCGTCCTTCACCGCCGGGGTGGCGCTGCTGATCCTGGTGGTGGGTCTGGGCGATCTGGTCAGCCGCATTCCCATGCCGGCGCTGGTCGCGATCATGATCATGGTGTCCATCGGCACCTTCAGCTGGTCGTCGCTGGCCAACCTGCGCACCCATCCGCGCTCGTCCTCGGTGGTGATGCTGGCGACCGTCGCCACGGTCGTCTGGACCCACAACCTGGCCATCGGGGTGCTGGTGGGCGTGCTGCTGTCGGGGATCTTCTTCGCCGCCAAGATCGCGCAGCTGTTCGGCGTGACCTCGACCCTGTCGGCGGACGGCCGCAGCCGGACCTATGTCGTCGAAGGGCAGATGTTCTATGCCTCGGTCGAGGATTTCATGGCCGCGTTCGACTTTGCAGAACCGCTGGATCATGTCACCATCGACGTCAGAGGGGCGCATATCTGGGACATCAGCTCGGTGCAGGCGCTGGACATGGCGATCCTGAAGTTCCGGCGCGACGGCGCGCAGGTGCAGCTGATCGGCATGAACGCCGCCTCGGAGACGCTGGTCGACCGGCTTGCCATCCATGACAAGCCCGGCGCCCTGGACAAGCTGACGGCGCATTAGAGGGGGAGACGGCACATGAACGACAAGATCATCGCCCTGGTGGACGGCTCGGTCTACGCGGCCTCGGTGTGCGAACATGCGGGCTGGCTTGCCGCGCGCAGCGGCATGCCGGTCGAGCTGCTGCACGTCCTGGGCCGCAGGTCCCCCGCCCCGTCGCAGGACCTGTCCGGCACGATCCGCCTTGGCGCGCGCAGCGCCCTGCTGGACGAGCTGGCAAGCCTTGACGAACAGCGCGCGCGCCTGGCGAACGCCCAGGGCCGCGCCCTGCTGGAGGATGCGCGCAACCTGACCCTGGGCGCCGGCGCCGCGCGGGTCGAGACGCGCTTGGAACAGGGCGACCTGATCGCCCATGCGACCGGCAAGGCCGCAGGCCCCGCCCTGATCGTGATCGGCAAGCGCGGAGAGGCCGCCGATTTCGCGGCCGACCATCCCGGATCGAACCTTGAACGCGTGGTCCGCGCGGCCAAGGTGCCGGTCCTGGTCGCCGCCCGCGCCTTCCGCCCCATCGCCAGCGTGATGCTGGCCTTTGACGGCGGGGCCTCGGCGATGAAGGCGGTCGATCACGTGGCCTCCAGCCCGGTCTTCGACGGGCTTCGGATCGAGGTGGCGATGGCCGCCCCGGTCAACCGCGAGGCGCAGGTCCAGCTGGAGGAGGCGATCCTGCGCCTGCGCGCCGCCGGCCGCGATGCCCGCGCCGAACTGCTGGACGGCAGCGCCGACAGCGCGCTGATCGCACGGATCGAACAGCAGGATCACGACCTGCTGGTCATGGGGGCCTATGGGCATAGCCGCATTCGCCGGTTGATCATCGGATCGGTCACGACGCGCATGCTGATCGATTCCCGCAGATCCGTGCTGCTGTTCCGCTGACCCATAAATAAACAGTTAACAGCGCACAAATTTACAGCCTCCAGTTGCAGATTCGACGCGGACGCCGGCCTCCGGCCCCCGCGTCGGATCAACCCTGACCGGCCCTGCACAACGTGCAATGTGAACCGGAAAGTTCATAGGTTAATCAATCAATTGCACGATGTGCGACGCGGGTCGTGAAAAACGCGCCCACGTGGGGCGGGCGCGTGGATTTTGTTGACAACCGCCGGGGTGCGGGCGTAACGCCATTGAAACAGGGTTAACAAGAATCGTTTTCAAGAGGGATGACTGTCATGGCCACGATCTTTGGCAGCTATGATGGCGATGGCGCGACCATTCTTCAGGGCAACTCCTCGGAGGGAACCCAGAACGTCACGTTGTCGGACTGGGCGTTCAGCCGGCAAACCGAGCCGGGCGACAACCGGAGCGTGTACGACATCAGCATGAAGGGCGGCGACGACACGCTGGAGGGCGGAAACCTGTCCGGCCAGGGCGCCCCCGTCGCCTTCGGCCAGGTCGACCTGGGCACCGGCGACGACATGGCCCATCTGTCGCGCACCACCTTCGAGACGATCTCGACCGGCGACGGCGACGACACGCTGAAGCTGGAGCAGTCGTTCGGCGCGCGCGTGGACCTTGGCAAGGGCGACGACGTCCTGTGGTTCGACATGAAGCCGGACCACAGCCTGTCGGATGCCGACAAGATGCGCGGCGGCGCCAAGCTGGACGGCGGCAAGGGTCAGGACACGCTGAACCTGCGCGGGGAGTGGACGCTGACCTTGTCCAGCGGCAACGTCACCATGGACACCGACGGCGACGGCAAGGCCGACCTGGTCACCAACGTCTACAGCGACAGCGACATCGGCTCGATCCTGGCCTATCCGCGCATCCTGCAGGGCACGGTCTCCTATGGGACGATGACGCTTCGCGACGGATCGACGGTGGCATCACGGTCGGGCTTTGCCAACTTCGAGGCGATCAACGCGGTCTGCTTCACCGCCGGCACGCTGATCGACACCCCCCGCGGCGCGGTCCCGATCGAGACCCTGCGCCAGGGCGACACGGTCATCACCCGCAACGGCCCCAAGGCCCTGGCCTGGATCGGTTCGCGCAGGCTGGACGCGGTCGATCTGGCGGGGAACCCCAAGCTGCTGCCGATCCTGGTGCCCGCCGGCGCCTTCGGCAACGGCCTGCCCCTGCGCGACATCCGCTTTTCGCCCCAGCACCGCGTCGTCATACGCTCGGCCATCGCCGAGACGATGTTCGGCGCCCCCGAGGTGCTTGTCGCGGTCAAGCAGCTGATCGGCGTGAACGGCATCGACGTGGACGGCGACGCCCGCAGCGTCCAGTACCTGCACCTGATGTTCGCCGACCACCAGATCCTGTCGGTCGAGGGGATCGAGGCCGAGAGCCTGTTCCCCGGGCGCCAGGCGCTGACTTTTCTCAGCCAGGACCAGCTGTCCGAACTGCGCGCGATCTTCCCCGATTTCGACGCGATGACCGAGACCGATCCGGCCATCCCGTTCCTGAAGGGTCGCGAAGGACGCTCGCTGGCCGCCCGCCACGCCCGCAACGACCGCCCGCTGTATTCGTAAGGACCGGCCTGCGGTCATTGGACAGGCCCAGCATGTCGGCGACGGCAAGGCTGGGCCGCTTGGGATCATGACACTCCATACCGACCTGCCCCCCGCCCTGCTGCGCCGGACCGAAGTCACCGTCGGCAGGCACGCGGCCCGGCCCGACCTGATCGTGCCGTTGGCCCGCCAGATGCACCGGGAAAGCCTGTTCGCGGACCTGCCCTTCGACCAGCCGCAGGTGGAGCGCCTGCTGGCACAGGTCCATGACGACAGCGGTTATCACGGTGCCGTCGTCGTGTCGCTGGAGGCCGAGCCGGTGGCCTTTGCGCTGTTCGCGTTCGAACCGATGCGGACCCATTCCGCCAGCTGGATCACGGTGATCCACACCGCGCATCTGCGCAGCGACATCCGCGACACCGCCACGGGGTCCGCCGTCTGGCAGCGGGTGATGCTGGCCGTGCGCGGCTGGTCCGCGCCGCGCGGCGTCCGGGGCATCCAGGTTGCCCTGGGTCTTGGCGTCGCCGTTCCGCGGATGGACGCGCTGCTGACCGCGGATGGCGCCACGCCCCTGGGCGGCGCCTTCTTCAGTCGGCTGTAATGTCCGCGCGGGCCCCACGATGACCGCCCAGCTGACCCATGACGACCCCAGACTTGGCCTGCGCCCGGCAGAGGCGCGGGCCGACGATCCGTTGACCGGTGTCGCGATGCGCCTGCTGGGCGATGCCCTGACGGGCAGCGGCGACGAATGCGTCTGTGCCCCCGCCCTTGGCGTGCCGGTGCGCCTGCTGGCCCTGCGGCGCGGGGCGGACCTGATCCACGTGCTGAACCCCCGCCTGTCGTCGCTGTCCGACCTGCACCTGAACCGTGCCGAGACACGGCCCCAGACCGGCCCCGTGCAGCGCCATGCCTGGCGCGCACGGCGCGTGACCCTGGCCGGGACGCAGCCCGGCGGCCTGCCCCTGTCGCTGGACCTGGACGGTCCGCTGGCCATCGCCGTCCAGCAGGCGGTCGAGCTGCTGGACAATCGCGACGCGCTTTCCTGGGTCACGCCCTTCCACCGCGCCTGGCTGCGGGCGACCGACGCCCCGGTCCGGGCCCGCGCGCGGGCGATCAATCACGGCCTGCACCGCCCGGATGGGGCGGCGCTGCGCCTGCTGGACGACCGCCGGGTGCAGGTGCTGAGCGATGACGGCACCCCCTTGGGCGTGATCGACGCGCTGAACCCGGCCATGCCGGTCGAGGGTTGGGCGCGTCGCTGCCTTGGGCTGCTCTGCGCGACATCGGCCCTGAGGCACGTGATGGTGACAGGGCCGGCGCATCTGCCGCTGGCCGTTGCGGCGCTGGCCCTGGTGCCCGGCCTGACGGTGCATCACCCCGCGGCGGGCTGGCCCCTGGCAGCGATGCAGGTGCTTGACCTTGGCGCGGCGTTCCGGCCAGCGCAGCTGTCGGATGCGGCACCCGATGCGCCGCGGCTGGATGCGATCGTCGCGGGGGCGGATGACGACTGGCTGCACGGCCCGGACGCGCTGGCGCGCATCCGCCACGCCGGGCGGCGCCTGTCGGGCGACGGCGGCGTCCTGCTGATCCATGGAACGGGCCCCCTGCCCGCGATCCGCGACCTGCTGCAGGCCGCGTTTCCCGCGGTCCATGCGGTCCTGGACGGCGATGCGACGTTCCTGGTCGCGACAAAGGCGCGGCTGGACCTGGGCGTCGCCCATGCCCGCGTGCAGGCCATCGTGAACCGCACCGATCAGCAGCCGCTGCTGGCCGCGGGCTGCACGGGCTGGCAGACGGCTCCCCGGTCATGACGGTCGCCGCATCCGTGGCGCAGCGGCCGCGCATCCTGTTCCTGCACCTGTCCGGCCCCGGCCAGTTCGAGTTCCTGGGCCGCTGGCTGGCGGGCCAGGGCTGGGACGTCACCTTCATGCATGGCGGCATCGACGCCGACCCTGCCCATGACGGCATCCGCACCCGCCGATTTGCGCTGCGCGACACCACGATCCCCACGGGCGATCCGCGTCACATCCTTGACCACGCCGCGCAGAACTGCCGCGGCGCGACCGAGCTGATGTTCCGCATGCGCCATTCCGAAGGCTATGTCCCCGACGTCGTGGTGGCCCATGCGGGCTGGGGCGTGGGGTTGGGGGTCAAGCTGGTCTGGCCGGACTGCACCTATGTCGCCTATCACGAATGGTATTACACCGACCGCAACTGGGACAAGCGTCGGGCGGAAAAGCCCGCCGACCTGGCGGTGATGATCTCGGACCGGATGCGCAACCTGCCGATCACCGGCGAATTCGACCTGGCCGATGCCAGCTGGTGCCCGACGCTGTTCCAGGCCAGCCGCTTTCCTCCGGTGCTGCGCCGCCAGATCACCGTGATGCCCGATGGGGTCGATTGCGACCTGCACCGCCCCGACCCGCAGGCGCGCATCGATTTCGACTGGTTGCGCCTGCCCGCCGACCGCCCCGTGATCACCTATGCCACCCGCGGGATGGAGCCCTTGCGCGGCTTTCCGCAATTCCTGCGCGGCGTCGCCCGCCTGCAGGCGCGGCGTGACGACTTCGACACGGTGATCCTGGCCAATGACAGCGTGTCCTATGGCCGACCGCTGGCGCGCGGCGACAGCTGGTGGCTGCGGATGATCGACCAGCTGGACCTGGATCACCGCCGCATCCACGTGAACGCCATGCGCCCGCGCGATGAATATGTCCGCACGCTGCAGGCCTCGCACGCGCATGTCTATTTCACCGAGCCCTTCGTCACCTCCTGGTCCCTGTCCGAGGCAATGGCCACCGGATGCCTGGTGATCGGGTCGAACACCGCCCCGGTGCGCGAACTGGTCCGCGACATGGAGAATGGCCTGATCGTCGACATGGACGACGCAGACGAGGTCGCGGACGCGATGGCCTGGGTGCTGGACAATCCGGGTGACGCGGCCGACCTGCGCCGCGCCGCGCGCCGGACGATCCTGGCCGATCACGATGCGGCGCGGGTGTTTCCGGCCAAGGATGCATGGCTGCGCGCGGCCATCGGCGCGGCGGTCCACTGACCTTGTTGGACAAATTGCCGCGCGACCCCGCGTCGCCGTCGAAAAGGCTCGCAATCGGGCGTGAACCGTTCCAACATGGGGACTGTTGACGGTGGATGACGGGTCACGGGGTGCCGCCCCGGCCTGACCTTCCCGCCAGGTCAGAACCCAAGCGCGAAGGCACTGATGAGACGAGACGTCAACCCGATCCACGCCACCCTTCTGCAGACCAGACTTGAGGAGATCGCCCAGGGATTCGGTGCCGTGTCGCAGCCGCTCGGCGCGGCCATGAGCCATGGCGCGCTGTCGTCGGGCAAGCGGTTCCGCGGCATGCTGATGCTGCTTGCGGCAGAGGCCTCGGGCGGGGTCTGCGACACGATCGTCGACGCCGCCTGCGCGGTCGAGATGGTGCATGCCGCATCGCTGATCTTCGACGACCTGCCCTGCATGGACGATGCCGGGCTGCGCCGCGGCCAGCCCGCGACCCATGTGGCGCATGGCGAAAGCCGTGCCGTGCTGGGCGGCATCGCCCTGATCACCGAGGCGATGGCCCTGCTGGCCGGTGCGCGCGGCGCGTCGGGCACGGTGCGGGCGCAGCTGGTGCGGATCCTGTCGCGGTCGCTGGGACCGCAGGGCCTGTGCGCCGGCCAGGACCTGGACCTGCACGCGGCCAAGAACGGCGCGGGGGTCGAACAGGAACAGGACCTGAAGACCGGCGTGCTGTTCATCGCCGGGCTGGAGATGCTGGCTGTGATCAAGGAGTTCGACGCCGAGGAGCAGACCCAGATGATCGACTTTGGCCGTCAGCTGGGCCGCGTGTTCCAGTCCTATGATGACCTGCTGGACGTCGTGGGCGACCAGGCGGCGCTTGGCAAGGATACCGGCCGCGATGCCGCGGCCCCCGGCCCGCGGCGTGGTCTGCTGGCCGTGTCCGACCTGCAGAACGTGTCCCGCCACTATGAAACCAGCCGCGCCCAGCTGGACGCGATGCTACGCAGCAAGCGCCTTCAGGCTCCGGAAATCGCGGCCCTGCTGGAACGGGTTCTGCCCTACGCCGCGCGCGCCTAGGCGTGATGCGGCCGGGTCCAGAGGCCCTGCCGCGACACGCCCGCCCCCGGCAGGCGTGATCGCGCGACATCCCAGCCCCCGATGCCCAGCAGCCCGATCTTGGCGGCCTTGGACGTGCTGATCCGCTGGCGATAGGCCTGCGGCCCGCCCTTGCGGATGCGCAGCCCGATGGCGCGATAGATCCGCAACGCGGCGGCGATGGACCAGGCGCAGCGCGGCGGCAGATCCGCCAGACCCACCCGCGCCGACGCGTAATAGGGTTCCGCCGCATCCAGCAGCCGCAGGATCACGGTGTACAGCTCCGGCGACGGCACCGGCCCGTCGATCCGCGCGCCCGCCTGGTCCAGCCAGTCCCCCGGCAGATAGCACCGCCCGATGCGCGCATCGTCGATCACATCGCGCGCGATGTTGGTCAGCTGGAACGCCAGCCCCAGGTCGCAGGCGCGGTCCAGGACAGGGTCGTCGCGCACGCCCATCACGCGGGCCATCATCACGCCGACGATGCCTGCGACGTGATAGGAATATTCCAGCACGTCATCCAGCGTGCGATAGTCGCGCGCCTCGACATCCATCGCAAAGCCTTCGATCAGGTCCATGGGCCAGGCCTGCGGAAAATCATGCCGCCGCGCCACCGCGCGCAGCGCCGCAAAGGGCGGGGTCACCGGACCGTCGCCCTGCAACGCGGCCAGCGTGTCGGCGCGCAGGCCGTCCAGCCGCGCCTGCGGGTCGTTCACCGCCTCGGGGCGGCTGCCCAGGGCCTGACCGTCGATCACGTCATCCGCGTGGCGACACCACGCATAGAGCATCACCGTGTCGTCGCGGATGCCCGGCGGCATCAGCTTGGCCGCCGTGGCAAAGCTTTGCGACCCTTGGGTGATCGCCTCGGTCGAGGTCAGGACCAGATCGCTCATGCGCCCGCCAGGTCGGACAGCATCACCTGGGCCGTGGCCTTGGCCGAGCCCACGACGCCCGGAATGCCCGCGCCCGGATGGGTGCCCGCGCCGACCAGATAGAAGTTGCGGATCGTCTTGTCGCGGTTGTGCGGCCGGAACCACGCGGATTGCGTCAGGATCGGCTCGACCGAGAAGGCGCTGCCATGATGGGCGTTCAGTTCACTGGCGAAATCGGCGGGGGTGAAGATGCGCGTGGTGGTCAGGTTGGCGCGCAGGTTCGGGATCAGCCGCTCCTCCAGACTGGCCAGGATGCGGTCGGCATAGCGCGGCCCCTCGACCGCCCAATCGATGTCCGCGCGGCCGAGATGCGGCACCGGGGCCAGCACGTAATGCGTGGACATGCCCGGTGGCGCCATGTCCGGGTCGGTCGTGCAGGGCGAATGCAGATACAGCGAGAAATCCTCGGCCAGCTTCGGGCCCTTGAAGATCTCGTTGACCAGCTCCTTGTAGCGGGGGCCGAACAGGATGGTGTGATGCGCGATGTCCTTGGGCGCCTCGCGCAGACCGAAATGCAGCACGAACAGCGACATGGACCAGCGCTTGCGGTCCAGCGATTTCGCGCGGCTCTGCCCGCGGGCCGTGTGGCCCAGCAGGTCGCGATAGTTGTGCATGACGTCGCCGTTGCTGGCGACCATGTCGGCCTTCAAAGACCGCCCGTCGGCCAGGGTGACGCCCGTGGTCCGCGCACCCTCGGTCTCGATCCGCGCGACCTTGGCGTTCAGCATCATCTGACCACCAAGCCGTTCGAACAGCGTGACCATGCCCGCGACCAGCTGGTTGGTGCCGCCCTTGGCGAACCAGACCCCGCCGCGCCGCTCCAGCGCGTGGATCAGCGCATAGATCGAACTGGTCGAGAAGGGATTCCCGCCCACCAGCAGCGTGTGATACGAAAACGCCTGCCGCAGATAGGGGTCCTTGATGAAGGTCGCGACCTTGGCATGGACGGACTTGTAGGCCTCAAGCTTCATCAGCGCGGGCGCGGCCTTCAGCATCTGGCCCAGCTTCAGGAAGGGCACGGTGCCCAGCTTGACGTAGCCCTCCTGGTACACCTCCTCCGCGTAATCGCGGAAGCGGCGGTATCCCTCCAGATCGTCCGGGTTGAACTGGGCGATCTGGCGCTCCAGCTGATCGGCCTCGTTTACGTAATCAAAGACCTTCCCGCCCGGCCACATCAGCCGATAGAAGGGTGACACCGGCATCAGCGTCACGTCGCGCGCCATGTCCTGCCCGGTCAGCGCCCACAGCTCTTTCAGCGCATCGGGGTCGGTGATGACCGTGGGACCTGCGTCGAAGACGTGTCCCTGATCGTGCCAGACATAGGCGCGCCCGCCGGGCTTGTCCCGGGCCTCGACCAGGGTGGTGGCGATGCCCGCGGACTGCAGGCGGATGGCCAGGGCCAGCCCGCCAAAGCCTGCGCCGATCACGATGGCGGTCTTGGCCGCAGGCGAATGGGCGTTCATGCGTTTTCCTTCAGCAGGGGACGTTCGGGCAGGCAGCGGATGGCCGTGCCAAGGGGAATGGGCGGTTTACCGGTGACGATGCGCAGCTGATCCGCCACGCTCAGCCGGCCAGCATAGAAGCGTTCGATCAGTCCATGCGGCATGCGGTAGAACCGCTGCAGCAGGGTATAGCGCCGATCGGGCGCGCAGCCGCGGAACAGCATCCGGTTCAAAAGGCGCAGAAAGCGGTCGCGGCGTGCCCGGTCGATCGCGTAATCGCGGATGGCGCCGCGCAGCGCGTCGGTGCCGGGCGGCCCGGACAGGCCCGCCACCACGTCCGCCACCTGCGCCGCATAGGGCAGCGAATAGCCGGTGACCGGGTGAAAGAACCCCGCGCGCAGTCCCACGGGGACAGGTCCCGCCGCGTGATCGGTCCAGAAGCCCGCCGCGTCGTGGGCCAGCGCAATGGGCAGGATGCCGCGTTCGCGCCGGACCTCGGCCCCGGTCCAGCCCCGCTGGCGGGCATAGTCGTGGGACGCCGCCGCCAGCGCGTCGTCGTCCAGATCGCCGCCATCGGAATAGCGCGTGTCCTCGATCAGGATGCGCGTCGGAGAGAAGGGCAGCAGATAGATGAAGCGGTACCCGTCCTGCTGGGTGACGGTCGCGTCCATGATCATCGGGCGGGGCACGCCGTGGGGGCGGTCGGTCTCGATCTCGACGCCCACAAATTTCTGGAAACCCACGGTCAGATGCCGCGACGGCTGCGCGCCCCGCCCGTCCAGGACCGCGCCCGCCTCGATCCGGGTGCCGCAGGACAGCGTCGCCCCGTGAGCATCCAGCAGGGCGATGTCGCTGTTCCAGCGGATCTCGGCGCCCGACCGGACCACCGCATCCGCCAGCGCCACCCCGTCCAGCGACCCGTAACCGGTGGCCAGCCGCCGGGCATGGCGGGGAAAGCGCACCTCCTGGTCGGGCCAGTTGGCGCGGCGCAGGGGCTTCAGCCGCGCCAGCCAGTCCGGCAACAGGTCGGGGTCGTGGCAGGACCAGGTGTGGCCGTCTGACGGTCCCGCGGCATGGTCCAGCAGCAGCACGCGCAGGTCGGGCCGCGCCGCGCGCAGCGCCAGGGCGATCAGCCCGTTCGCAAGGCCCGCCCCTGCCAGCAGCACGTCATGGGTCACGTGCGCTCCTGCGCCTCGGCTCGCAGCACGCCCGACGTCTTCAGGTCCTGCTTCAGCTTGTCGACCGGGGGCGCATAGATGAAGCCGAAGCTGACGCAATGGTCGCGCCCCTCGACCGCATGGTGCAGGCGGTGCGCCTGATACAGGCGGCGGGCATAGCCCTTGCGTGGCACATAGCGGAACGGCCAGCGCTGATGCACCAGCCCGTCATGCAGGACGAAATAGATCAGCCCATAGACGGTCATGCCCAAGGCGATCCACCACAGGACCGGCGCCCAGATCCAGCCTACCGTGAACAGCACCGTGGCGATCACCGCAAAGACCAGGCCGTACAGGTCGTTCTTTTCCAGCGCGTGGTCGTGTTCCTCGTGGTGGGACTTGTGCCAGCCCCAGCCCAGGGGGCCATGCATGATCCAGCGGTGGACGGAATAGGCCGTCAACTCCATCACCAGCACGGTGGCGACGACGATCAGGAAATTGGTCATGCGGTGTCCCCCTTTGTGCGGGTGCTGGGCAGGCGCCACCACGGCACCGTCGGGTGCAGGTGGTGTTCGTGATGATAACCGCCAAAATGAAAGCAGGTCAGCAGCGACACGGGGTCGCTGATCCGCGACGACCGCGCATTATGGCGGTCCGGGAACGCGTCGTGGCCGGGGCGGTGCGGCAGCCAGGTGCCGAACACGAACAGCTGGATCGACGCCAGGATCGACGGCAGCGGCCAGAAGACCACGTACATCCAGCGATCCCCCAGGATCAGCGCATAGACCGTCACGATGACGGGCAGCAGCAGCCCCTCACGCCAGCCGAAATAGGTGCCGATGAAGCGGGCGTACCAGCGGACCGGGCCGCCATGGTCGAAATCGGGGTCGTCGTCGGTTCCGGCATGGCGGTGATGGGCCATGTGCTTGACGATCATCTTGCGCCACGAAAATCCGGCATACAGCCACAGGACCAGCTGGCCCATCGCCGCATTGGCGCGCGGACGCCCCGGCACGACCGACCCGTGCATCGCGTCATGCGCGATGATGAACAATCCGACCGACAGCCAGGTCAGCCCCAGGAAATTCGCGATCGCCAGGATGGGATGCGCCGCCGCGTCCAGAAACCACAGCGCATGCACATGCAGGGCCAGCCACGCGGCGATGATGCCGCCCGAGACGATCAGGCTGGTGGCGGTCAGATCTGCCTTGGGCAGGGCATGTGCGCTCATCTTGTCCCCCGGACCGGCGATCCGCGCAAACTACAGTCCCGCATCGCCGGTTTCCATCCCCGTTGCTTGCGACCATTGGCCACCCGGCCCAGGCACCAGCAAAGGCGCGCGGCGCAGCGCCGCAAGGTCGCCGGATCCCGTGCAGAACATCGCGATGCGCAGCTGGGTCACGACGTCAGACAGGTGATCGGACAGGGCCTCGGCGCTGTGGCGCGCGGCGGGCAGCGCGCGGGCCGCCTGCCCCACGAGGTCCGCGCCAAGGCGGATGGCCCGCGCGGCGTCCAACCCGTGACGCACCCCGCCCGACCCGACCAGAACCTGGTCCGGACCCATCATCGGCGCGATGGCGCGCAGCGACGCGGTCGTGGGAATGCCCCAGTCGTGGAACGGTGCCGCCAGCGCCTGCAGGCGGTCGGGGCCGCGTTCGGCCTCGACCCGCGCCCAGCTGGTGCCGCCGGCGCCGGCGACGTCCAGGATCGTCACGCCCGCGTCGATCAGACGGCGCGCCACGGGCGCCGACAGCCCCGCACCGACCTCCTTGACGCCCAGGGGGACCGGCAGGCTGGTGGCCAGCTCCTCGATCCGCGGCAGCAGGGCCGCAAAATTGCGGTCACCACCTTCCTGGATCGCCTCCTGCAGTGGGTTCAGGTGCAGGATCAGCGCGTCGGCCTGGATCATGTCCACCGCGCGCTGCGCCTGCGCCACGCCAAAGCCATAGTTCAGTTGGACCGCGCCGATATTGCCCAGGATCGGAATCTGGGGCGCACGCGCACGCAGGCTGGCGCCCAGGCCGCCATTGCCGCCCGCCTCGACCGCGATGCGCTGCGATCCGACGGACAGGGCGATGCGGTGATGGGCGCAGGCCTCGGCGATGTGCAGGTTAATGCGTTCCGCCTCGTCCGGACCGCCGGTCATGGCCGAGATCAGCAGCGGCGCCCCCAGGCTGCGTCCCAGGAACCGCGTTCCCGTAACGACGGCATCCATGTCCAGATCGGGCAGCGCCTGATGCAGGAACCGGACCTGGTCGAACCCGCTGTCCAGCCGGTCCTGCGCCCCGCGGCCTTCGGTGACGATGCGCAGGTGATCCGACTTGCGACGAGAGATTTCGGTCATGTCCTGCCATCCGGTTGCGTCATCCGACTATCGCGTCAATGCCTTCCGGGTTCCAGCCCCAGTTCCAAGAGGACGAACTGTCGCGTGCCACGGTCCGGCGCCGTCGAACCCTTTGGACGGCGCCGCGCGGCGATCTGCAAAAAGGGGCCAGAAAGCCCCTTGCCCCCCCTTGGCGACATCCATATACGGGTCGGCGGAGACGTGGCCGAGTGGTCGAAGGCACACCCCTGCTAAGGGTGCAGGCCCGAAAGGGTCTCGAGGGTTCGAATCCCTTCGTCTCCGCCATCACCTTACCGTCACGATATGATCACCTGATCAGACGCGGTTCTGTGGTCGTCGTGAATGTCGTCGGGCGCCTCCGTCGCATGACCAAAGCACCGTCGGCCATGGGCCAGGCGAACCATCATTCCGTCCGCGGCGATGAGGGTGCCGGTCGCCCGACATCCTCACCGCAGCAGATGCAGATCTTTGGACGGTCAGCGGCGGGGGATGATCCGGTCCGCCTCAAGCTGTTCGAACAGGTCGATGAACGCCTCGTCCGTCGCCTGATAGGCGGTGAAGCCCAACTTGCGGCTTTTGGACATGTCGGTCACGACCTCGATCGGCCGACCCAGGTCGGCGTCAGTGTGCCACGGCGACACAAGGCGGGTGATGTCCGGCTCGGCCAGCCCCTCGCGTTCGGCGATGTGTGCCCAGATCGCGGCGTCGTCCGCCATCTGGTCGGCCAAGGGGCGTTCGGTGCCGTCGAAATCCTCGGTTTTGACGCCGAACCAGTCGGCCAGACGGTGCCACATCCAGTTCCAGCGGAAGACGTCGCCGTTGACGATATTGAAGGCCTGGTCATGCGCGGCGGGCGTGGTCGCCGCCCAGATGACCTGGGCGGCCAGCTGGCGGGCGTCGGTCATGTCCGTCAGGCCGTTCCACTGCACGGCCGATCCAGGAAAGCGGAACGGGCGCCCGGTCTCGCGGCAGATGGTGGCATAGACGGCCAAGGTGGTGCCCATGTTCATGGCGTTCCCGACCGCCTTGCCGATGACGGTGTGTGGCCGGTGGATGCTGTAGGTGAAGCCGTCGCGGCGCGCGGCCTCGAACAGTTCATCCTCCTGCGCGTAATAGAAGTTCGCAACGTCCAGCCGCCCCTGATCCTCGCGGAACGGGGTCTTGGGCAGGCTGCCCTTGCCATAGGCCTCGAACGGTCCAAGGTAGTGCTTCAGCCCGGTCACCAGCGCCGCGTGGCGCACGGTGCCAAGCGGACGCAGACCGTTGAACAGGTTGCGCAGCATCAGGGCGTTGACGCGGATGTTCTCGGCCTCGGTCGACTGGCGCAGCCAGGTGGTCAGGAACACATGCGTCGGGGCCAGACCGTCCAGGGCGGCGGCAACGGATGCGGGGTCCAGCAGGTCGGCGGCCACGGGCGTCACGCCCTCCTGCGGCTGCGGATTGCGGCTGAGGCCCAGGACGGCCCATCCGTCGCGGACCAGTTGGGCGGCGATGGCCTGGCCTTGAATGCCGGTGGCGCCGACGACCAATGCGGTGCGGGTCATGAATCTCTCCTGTCTTTGTGCTGTCAGAGGATCTAGTCAGCGCGGCGCGGTCGTGCCAGACGGCACCAAATTGGGACATAGCCACCGAAAGGTAACCACCATGGAACCCGGCAGCATCGACACCGACTGGCGCGAGGATTGCGCCCCCCGACGCACGATGGAGATCTTTGCCACGAAATGGACCAGCATGATCCTGCACACGCTGCATGCCCAGCACGGGGGCGCGGCGCGCAATGGGGTGCTGCTGCGCAGCCTGCCCGGGATCTCCAAGAAGATGCTGGTGCAGACCCTGCGCGAGATGGAGGACAGCGGCCTGATCGACCGCCATGTCGAAAGCACGGTTCCGCCGGCAGTCGAATACAGCCTGACGCCGCTTGGCAGGCGCTTCGTCGATCTGGTCGAGACGGTCTATGCCTGGGGCCGGGCCAATGCCGACGCGCTGGATCAACTGCAGGCCCGCGCGACGTCCCGGCGCAACCGCTAGGCCCGCGACCAGTCGCGCAACCAGCGCATCGCGTCGAACCCCGGCGCGCCGGCGGGGGCATAGATCTGGTGGTCCAGCTGGCGCAGCAGGGCCTGCCTGCGCGGCCCGCCGCCCCCGCGCCACGCCAGATGTGCCGCCGCGGCCGCACGCAGCCTGGTCAGATCGCCGATGGCCGCCGCCCTGCGCATCGCGGCCGCATGCGGGCCGGGCCGCAGCCGGCGCAGGCCGCGCCCGATCGCGGGCAGCCTGCCCCACAACACCACGGCCAGCGCGACCACCCCGCCCGACAGCGCCAGCCCCGCCATCTGCCAATGCAGGGCGACGCCCGTCCCCGATGCGGTGCTGAAACCCGCGAAGCCGAAGGGGATCGGCTTCATCGCCGCCACCTCGATCCGGCGGCTGTCGGTGTCCAGCCAGGGAAAGGGGATCGCGGGCAGGACGCCTGGCTCGCCCGTGCGGGGGCGCATCTGCCATTCCCAGACCACGCGGGCGACCGGGCCGTCCGGGGTGGGGATCGTCTCGCGGATTTCCGGCAGGGTAAAGCTGATCAGCCAGGGCTGGGCGATGTCGGGGCGCGGCGGCAGGTGATGGGCCATCGCGCCCAGGGCCTCGATGGTGACGCGGCGGGTCAGGATGTCGTCCTTGGCCAAGCGGCCGGGCGGTGCGGACAGCTCGTCCGTCAGCACCAGCCTGCGTGCCGTCAGGGGGCGGCCCGAATGGGGAAAGGGCTTGACCGTCAGGCGCGTGATGCCCGACGTGACGCTGACCTCCTCGCGGACGCCGCTGCGGGTGATGTTGGTCAGGTTATGGGTCAGCGGACCGATGGTCAGGTCCCCTGCCCGGCGCGGAAACAGCGCGATGTCGCGTTCGAAGATCTGGATCATCCGACCGCCGATGCGTTCCTGGAACCAGCGGTCGCGGTCGATCTGCATCCAGTCATAGGCGTCGGACGACGGAAAGGTTAGGCTTTCCAGCGACACGGTCAGGTCGTATTCGCCGCGGAGCGTCAGGCGCACCATCTCGGCCACGACGGGGTTGCCGTGATCGTGCAGGATCAGCAGCCGCGCCTCTCCGGGGGCCAGGGGTGCGGGGGTTTCGGCGCGCAGCGGCGTGGCCAGCATCAGCAGCAAGAGGATCAGCCGGATCACCACGGGTCACCCGCCTCTGGCCGGATCAGGCCCAGCCCGGCGCGCCGGTCGTGTTCGCCCTGCAACCGCAGGGCCAAGAATTCGCCGGGATCGTCGGCGATGGTTTCCAGCCACGCGTCGCTGGCGGCCATGCCCCGCGCCTCGACCGGTCGGCGCCAGCTTTCGGCGGCGGCGTCGGTCAGGGCGTTGGCGATCATCTCGTCCGGGGCGGGACGCCCGCCCCGCCCCAGGATGCGACCCGGTGCGACGCTGTCGCCCTGCTGCGGCGGAAACATCGTCGCCACCAGGTCGCGGCTGGCGCGGGCCTGTTCGTCGGCGGGGTTGGCGAACAGCACCGCGTCGAAATAGGCGACCGCCAGGGGATAGTCGCCTGTGGCGGCCAGCGACAGCGCGCGGTTGTAGGTCTGCGACCGGCCCGCGCGGGCGAAATCGGCATCGGCCAGGTCATGGTCGCCCAACCGGTAGTGGGCCACGCCCCGTGCGCCCGGATCGTCCAGCAGGATCAGCGCGACCCGGTCCCACCCCGCCCGCAGCGCCAGCGCACCAAGCGCCGCGGGGCCGGCAAGGACCAGCGCCGCCACGGCCAGGACCAGAAGGACCGCCGCCGCCCTCATTGCCGCCGCCTCAGCATCTGCAGCAGCGGCAGGGCGGCCAGCGCGGCCAGGAACGGCCCCAGATCGCGATAGCCGAGGGCCGTCACCGCCGGATCGCGACGGCGATCGCCCCCCTGGCGCAGCCGGGCGGCCAAGCCGTCGACATCCTGTGCCAGCACCATCTGACCGCCCGATTGCACCAGCTGCGCCAGCGCATCGGGCGCAGGGGTGGGCGCCTGCGGCGCGGCGCCCACGACCCGGACCGCCCAGATGCGCGTGCCCAGGGCGGCCAGACGCCCGGCCTCGGCCACGGCCTGGCCATCGACCCCGGCCCCGTCAGAGATCAGGACCAGATCGGCCTGCCCCGCATCGCCGAACATCTGCCCGGCCAGGCCGATGGCGGCTGCGGGCCTGCTGCCCTGGCCGGGCACCGTGTCGGCATCCAGGACCGCGATCAGCGTCTGCAGCGTGCGCGGATCGGTGGTGGGGGCGGATGCGGCATAGGCCTCTCCGCTGTAGAGGATCAGGCCGACGGGCCGGCCGGCCAGCCCCTGCAGCAGGGCGGCGGCGGCCTGTTGCGCCTGCGCCAGCGCCGGTCCCCGCGCGACCGAGGGGGACAGGTCGATGGCGATCAGCACGCTGTCGGTGCGCGCCAGGACGGGCGCATCGGCGCGCGGCAGCGCCGGCCCGGACAGGCCCAGCACCAGCAGCGCCGCCGCCCCCACGGGCAGCAGCGGGCCCCACCGGCCGGTGCTGCCGCCCAGGGCGCCAAGCGCGCGCATCGCGGCCAGCATGTGCGGAGGCATGACCTGTTCCCACCCGCCGGCGGACGGCCCGCGACGGTCCAGCCACCACGCCAGCGCCAGAAGCGGCACCAGACCCGCTAGCCACCACGGCCGCAGCAGCAGCGCGCCGGTCATTCCCGCCTCCGGATCGCGGCCAGCATCAGGCAGGCGGCGCACAGCATCGCGGGCCAGATCCACAGCGACCGCCAATAGCGCAGCGGCGGCCGTTCGCCCGGGCTGGGCTCCAGCCGGTCCAGCGCCTGCGCCATCGCGGTCAGGTCGGCGGTGTCGCGCACGCGAAACAGCGCGCCCCCCGCGGTTTCGGCCACCGCGCGCAGGGTCGCCACGTCGACCGCGTCGCGGGCGGTGGGGCGGGTCTCCAGGTCCTCGGGGCCCAGGGCGATGGTGTGGATGCGCAGCCCGTGCGACGCCGCCAGGCGCGCCGCGTCCACCGCCAGCACGCTGCCCGAGGTGTCGACCCCGTCCGACAGCAGAACCACGACCCGGCCGGGTGACGTGCTGTCCTGCAGCCTGCGGATCGCCAGGCCCAGGCCATCGGCGATGGCCGTGCCGCGGCCCGACACGCCGATCTGCGCCTCGTCGATGGCCTGAACGACGGCGTTCAGATCGAAGGTCAGCGGCGCCGCGACATAGGCGCGTCCGCCGAAGATCACCAAGCCGATCCGGTCGCCCGTCCGGCTTTGCACAAAGGCGCGGGCGGTGCGCTTGACCGCGTCCAGGCGGCTGACGGGCTGACCGTCCAGGGTGAAATCGGCCTGTTCCATGCTGCCCGAAAGGTCCAGTGCCAGGACGATGTCCCGCCCGCTGGCGGGAACCACCTGGGCCTGGCGTTCCACCTGCGGCCCCGCCAGGGCGACGACAAGCAGCACCCAGGCCGCAGCCGCCAGCCACGGGGCGCGGTGCAGCGGCGGCAGGCTGCCAGGCGTGGCATGGGGCAACAGGTGGTCGGGCACGTCCAGCGCCGCGCGGGGTCGGACCACCGGCGGCAGCAGCCAGCGCAGCAGCAGCGGCAGCGGCAGCAGCGCCAGCAGCCAGGGTGCGGCCAGGCTCACCTGCGCCACGGACGGCGCA